>QMUE01000246.1 GCA_003663535.1 Thermococci archaeon | reverse complement strand
TCCAAGATGACTTTGGGAGAGATTAAAAATGGAAAAATCGATGGGCAATTATCTCAGAGCCTATAAAAGTGCTTATATGGGGTGAGAAAATGGGCAAAATATTCGGAACATTTGGTGTTAGAGGGATTGCAAACGAAAAGATAACTCCTGAATTTGCACTTAAAATAGGGATGGCCTTTGGGACACTGCTTAAAAGAGCGCAACCAGACAAAGAGCTCTGGGTGGTTATAGGTAGACATACAAGGGTTAGTGGGAAAATGCTAAAAAATGCATTGATAAGTGGCCTTTTAAGTGTTGGAATCAATGTAATAGATGCAGGGGTGGCCCCAACTCCAGCCATCCAGTTCGCGTGCAAATATTTTGGAACTGATGGAGGGGCCGTGATAACGGCATCCCATAACCCCCCAGAATACAATGGGATAAAACTTCTTGAACCAAATGGCCTTGGTCTTAAAAAGGAAAGAGAAACCATTGTTGAGGAACTTTTCTTCAAAGAAGAATTCGATAGAGCAGAGTGGAACAAGATAGGAGAGTTAGTTGAAAGAGATATAATAAGGCCCTACATAGACGCAATAAAGGCTAAGGTCGATGTTGAAGCAATAAAGAAAAGAAACCCCTTTGTTGTTGTGGACACTTCAAATGGCGCTGGCTCATTAGTGTTACCCTACCTTTTAAGAGAGCTCGGATGTAAAGTAGTCAGCGTAAATGCTCAACCAGATGGCCACTTCCCCGCAAGAAACCCAGAACCAAATGAAGAAAATTTACAAGGTTTTATGAAAATAGTCAAAAGCCTTAAAGCTGATTTTGGAGTTGCCCAAGATGGTGATGCCGATAGATCAGTGTTCATAGACGAAAATGGAAATTTTATACAGGGCGACAAGACTTTCGCTCTTGTAGTAAAGGCAATGCTAGAAGAAAACAAAGGAGGATTAGTTGTAACTACAATAGCGACATCCCATATAATTGACGAGCTTGCCAAGATGCATGGAGGAAAAGTTCTGAAAACGAAAGTAGGAGACTTGATAGTTTCCAGAGCTTTGCTTGAACACAATGGACTTGTAGGAGGAGAAGAAAACGGAGGAGTTATTTTCCCAGACCATGTCTTAGGCAGAGATGGTGCCATGACAGTCGCAAAAATAGCCGAGATCTTTGCAAAAAGAGGAAAGAAATTCAGCGAACTCATAGAAGAACTTCCAAAATTCTACCAAGTAAAAACCAAGAAGCACATAGAAGGTGATAGAAAAGCAATAGTGGCAGAAGTGGCAGAGATCGCAGAGAAAGAGGAATTAAAAATCGACACAACAGATGGGACAAAGATTCTCTTTGAAGATGGATGGGTTCTTATAAGAGCAAGTGGAACTGAACCAATAATAAGAATCTTTGCAGAGGCAAAAAGCGACAAAAGGGCCAAAGAGTACCTTAATATAGGTTTAAAACTGCTGGATGAAGTATTGAAAGCTTGACCTTTTTGTGATCCTTTTTAACCTTAATATATTCACCTTTGGTTTCTTTAACATTTATAATAACTTCAAGCCTACTCGGAGTTGATGAAAGTAGGGAAATACATAAAAAAGTGGACAACAGTTCTTCTGCTTTCCCTTATTATTGGAATAGTGGGGGGATTCGGGGCGGTCATCTTTAGAAAACTAATTTCTCTCATGAGAGGATTATTTTTTGAGGTTTTACTACCACATATATCGATATATTACAACGGATATAACCTTGGATACATTCTCCTCCCAGCAATAGGAAGTATCATCGTGGCGCCAATAATTAAAAAATACCCAGAATTGAAAGGGAATGGCATACCAGAGGTAATAGAGGCCGTAATCTTCAAAAAGGGTGAGATAAAAGGAATTCTAGCACTTTTGAAAACATTGGTAACTTCAATCACCATTGGAAGTGGAGGAAGCGTTGGAAGGGAAGGGCCTATCGGCTTTATTGGAGCTTCTCTAGCTTCAGAACTATCCCAGTACTTTAATCTCTCTCCAGAAATGAAGAAACTTCTAACTACTTGTGGATTAGCAGCTGGAATAGCAGGAACATTCAACACACCCTTTGCTGGAGCAATGTTTGCTCTTGAAGTCGTTTATATGGGAATCTTTTCAATAAATCTAGCTCCAATATTTCTCTCAGCTGTAGTTGGGAATACCGTAACCCTGTTGTTTCTGGGAGAAGCTTTTGAGGTGAATATCCCCTTTCAAATTATCCATACACATATTGAACTCTTCTTTCTGTTCTTTATGGGTCTAATATTTGGAATCCTAGCTGCTTATTGGGCAAAGTTCCTATTTTGGCTCACTGATAGATTTGAAAATGTGAAAACACCCTTATGGATAAAACTCGTCCTTGGAGGATTAAGTGTTGGTTTCATTGGAATGTTCTTTCCCAATTATGGGATACTAGGTGTTGGTTATGAGGGGATGGAGCTTGCTATTGCTGGATTAATACCCCTTACCATCCTTATTGTTCTTGGAATTGGAAAAATGCTAGCAACATCCATAATGATTTCTTCCGGACATAGTGGAGGTATATTTGCTCCAAGTCTTTACATTGGTGCATTACTTGGAGCTGCATATGGAACTATTCTAAATCTCCTTTTTCCAAACATTGGTATCAATCCAGCTGTTTATGCTTTAGCTGGAATGGCAGCGTTCTTTAGTGGCCTAATTCAGGCCCCTATAAACCAGATACTCATGGTGGCAGAGATCACGAAAGGATACGCCCTTCTCCCGGGAGTAATAACCTCAGCAACAACAAGCTTTTTAACAGCAAGATTCATCCTAAAAGGTTCCTCGGTATATACTCTAAAGCTTGAGCGGAAGGGTATTCACATAAAGACCGGCCGTCCAGTTGTCTTAGAAACCATCCCAGTAAAAGAAATTATGACAATAAATCCCGTGTTTGTATACAAGTGGAATACCTTAAATGATGTTGAAGAGATGGTTGGAAAAACCGGCCACGATTGTTTTCCAGTAGTTGATGAAAATATG
>QMUE01000245.1 GCA_003663535.1 Thermococci archaeon | reverse complement strand
TAACCTTAAATTTGGCTAAAAGCTCTTTAACAGAAATTTCTTCTTTAACCGCCAACTCCCTCAATATCTTCTCCTTCAGTACTGGAGCTCTCATGTTGTATCCTTTGTATGTTATACTTTATAAAATTTAGGACACATAAGATACACTAAAATAAATTCAGCAAAGACAATCCCCGTCCCTCTTGCAATCCTATGCAGAGCTTTGCTTGCTTCACTCATGAGGTTCACCCTTCACTGTGATCCGTTAGCGTTTTTGATAACATTCTCAAGCTCTTTTAATATTTATAAATTGCAACCGGCATTTATCTTTTAACTCCCCAAACTTTTAAATATCTTTCTGGTGTTCTATTGTATGAGGGATTAAAAATGGGAAAGCTCAAGAAGATTCTTGGTGTTAAATGGGGCACCATGAAACTTGAGGATAATACACTGATCACATTCAGAGCTGCTGTAGTTGATGCCGTTCCCTCCCAGGAGGTTTCCCCTTTTGGCGTGGAGTTTGGCGTGAACATTGCAACAGGGATTTCCGTATATCCATCACAGGAGAGCATGAGAGAGGTTGAAGGAAAACCAGTGGCTCCTCCTGGAGTTCAACCCAAAGAAGGCTGGGTGCGGGTAAAGATTCTTGAAAAAGACCCTGCTGTAGAAGAAGTTGAGTATGAGGATTCAAAACTGGGTAAATACAGAATCAGAGTGGAATTTGAACCTGCGATGGTTTCTAAAAATACGCAGGTAAAAACACTCAGCGGTGAACCATTGTACATGGTTAGATGGGCCCCAAAGATTACATGGGAGGAAATTACAGAAGAATGATGGGGGTAAACATCCATGGTGATGATAAATAATCAATTAGCAAGTTTTACAAACCAAAGGTTGGATTCGATCTCCTCTGCACGCTATGTTCCATCCGAAAGAGACACCCAATTATCCCAACTACTAAATACAAACACATGCCTCCAAGAATTGATAAATCCAGAGTTCAATGCTATGAATAACACTGATTTACCTCTGTATAAGGAAACAGAGCATTTTCAATCCCTCCCCAGGTTTCTTAGAGAAAATTCCAAGACCGTGGCTGAGCTCCTTCAAAGAGGGGAGATTCTCCCAAAAGTTGGAATGATAGAGCTGGATGCAGACGAGTATGATGAGGTAAAGATTGTTGTTTATCTTAAGCAGAGGTTAGAACCAAGGGAGGAAATAAGACTATTAAGAAAGATGCTCAAAGAGGTTCGCGGGAACTTCCCTGAGGACAAAATCCATATAGTGATTGACTACCTGGACAGAACCCCGGAAATTTGAAAAATCTTCCTATGGAGGACAAAGAATGAACGCCAGGGAGTTCAGGGATGTAGCAGAATTTTTAATGAAATCCTCTGATGTTGAGCTCTTCGAAGAAGGTGTCTACAGAACATCCATAAGCAGGCTTTACTACTACATTTTCCTTGAACTGAGGGATACGATTTTATTCTCCGACCCACGAAGGAATGTAAAAAGCAGACTCAAAGGTGGAAAGGCACATAAGTTAATTCGGGAATACCTCAAGAATGTCGGAGATACTGTTAATAATGAGGATTTAAAAGATGTTGCCGAACTTCTCTATAACCTCCATGAATTGAGGAAGGACGCCGATTATGAAACAGGGAAATTTATAAGAAAAGAGGACGTTGAACGGGCCCTTGCATATGCCGAGGAAATCAAAGAGATCATTAATGAGCTGGAGTACAATGGAATCTCAGGAAACCTAGAGAATGTTTTAACTTATCTCAAAATAAACGGACAGTTGCCTCAGGTATGATTTAATATTATCTAAAACCAACCGACATAAAAATACCCAGAGATGGCAAAGCCCTGCTACCCATGTTCTGAGCTTGAAGGTAAGTTGTCCATCCTCCGACTAACACAACCTCCCCCCTCAACTTGTATGCTATAACAATTGTGAGCATAATATTTAAATGCCTAGGTTAGGTTATAATATTTTGAAGAAACATGGATTTCACTAAGTTCGTAGCTCTATTGAGGTCCAAAAGCATTTCAGAGGTGACATTTACTCCTCATTGTGAGTATCGTCTTCAGCTTAGGAAAATTTCAAAGAGTTTAGTGAAGGAGTTGCTTTATGACCCCAAGAGCCTTAGAGGCGTGCTTCAGCAAGAGCCTGAGGCGAGGTTTAAGCTGTATTATACTTATGCTGAGGATAAGGATTTAATAATAATAGTGGATGCGAAGCATATTGGGAGTAAATTAAGATTAATGGTGGTGACGGTATTTCCGCAACCCTCCAAGAGGAGAACGAAGGTGAAAGAATATGGAAGAGAAGGTTGAGTTTAAGCCTGTGGATTATGATCCCGTAGTTGATTCACTCTTTGTAAGGGTGCCGGAGAGTGAGTATGAGCATTCTGTTATGCTTGGAGATGATGTTGTTCTGGACTTTGGTCGGCTTTCAGGTAAGGACAAGTTGGATGTCGTTGGCTTTGAGATACTCGAAGCTTCCAAAAAGTTTGGGTTAGATAAATATTTGCTCAGAAACATTAAGAGACTCTACGCGGAGATTAAGATTAGCGAAGATAGGGTTGAAATGAGGATTTCAATAGTTGTAGTGCAAAGAAAGAAGGAACGGGAGCGCTCAAGAATATTAGAAATGGCAAATGTTGGTCTTCCCACAGCAGTCACATCAATTAGTGTCTAATAAGAAGTTTCATGGTGCGACCCGCAATCCTGAAAGCCCTAATTGAGTAGAAAATGTTGGCAATATTGCTTTGCCATTATGTGTAAATGTAAAGAGAAGTGATGTTTTTTACCCCAAACAAAAGCCAGTTCTGGGCATAATCTCTTTCCACAGTGCTTTCGGGAACTCCTTTCTTTCTTGCAATTGCCTTGATTTCAAGTATTGGAATCATTCCAATCCCTCCAGTTCAACGTTAACTATGACCTTCCAGTTGCTGTCAACATTTCCCTCTTTAGGCATTGTTGGATCGAGGGGAATATAGTTCCTTGTTTCTGGCCTTGGTAAGTCAATAT
>QMUE01000244.1 GCA_003663535.1 Thermococci archaeon | reverse complement strand
TAGTGTGGCATTTTCTCCCTAAAAACCCTCTCTACGGTTTCATCTGGAAGCTCGGTTTCAAAGAACCCATATTTGCCGTTCAGATAATATGCGAAATCCACCACAGGGGACAAATGTCTGTACTTGAATATCTTCTTCCTCTTCCCGAAGAGTGGGATTCTCTCAAGGATTCCCATGTTGACAAGTGTTTCAAGATAAGGGGCAACTGCACTGTGGGTTTCCTTTTCTATGAGCCCCCTTGAATACAGGTCCTTAGCTATCTCTCCCGAACTTGACTTTCCATCTGCAACGGTCTCAAGTATTGCGGAGTATCTCATTGTTAATTCCCTCTCCTCTTCCCTGAATATCTCGCCGATTAAGCTGGGAACGTTCCCCTTCAAAATTGATCCAAGGGTTGAAAAAACCCTCTCACCGAGAGTTTCAATGGCTGGACCTAACCAGGGTTCTTGAACAAGAACGGCGAGCTCTATCATGCTTTTTCCGCTATAGCCTAACCCATCAACAAAATTAACAGCATCCCGTGGGTCAACCAAGCCCAGCTCCCTTAGATAGAAAAGACCCAGCAATGGACTGTTGCTCCCTATAAACCTCTTGAAATAGTGCCTTGTTGAAGTTATGAGTATGAGCCCACCCATCCCTGACAATCCTTGAAGGGCTGAGAAGAAGGGTTCGCCAAGCCTGTGAAACTCGTCAATGACAACTTTTCCCTGCTTCAGGAGAAGTGGAAATACCCTCATGAACTCCGAGAATGAATATATTTCCCCTCTCTTTACTTCAAATATCTCCCTGCCACTCGTTACAATAAATTAATGAGAATATTTTGCCTAACCAACAGTTCCTTCTGACCGAAATCTTTAAAACTTTTAGTGATTAAATATGGGTGTATGGTAGTGAAAGAGTTCACGCTTCCATCACCTGCCCGATATGTGGGAGTAAGTTAAAGTCTCGAAACGGGCTGGTGGTTTGTGAGTGCGGGGATTTGGGGTCGCCCTGAGCGGGGGTGAGGCCAGTGATTTACTCTCCAATGAACCCGGAGGGGAGTTGAGGTTGATGAGTCCCAAGTCCCTCGTGAGGGTTGACTTGAACGGGAGGATGTTCACTCACGTTCCTCCCTAAAAACTCACGACGGACAGACCCCCTCTCTCTAATGTAGAATGTCTTCCCTGTTTTTCTTCTTCCGTAAACCAGCACCCATTTTGCATCCAGAACATCCCTAATCTCGCGACGTTCAATAATCCTCATTATGCTAATTATAGTTAGTGTTATATAAAGGTTTACGATGAGAAAGGTACATATGCTGAAGTTAAAAGAATAAAAACAAGGGCAGTACTCACTCAATATAAACCGCTGGTTTCATTGGCATCGCTTGTTTCTTCTTTCCGCCTTTGTCCTCCTCAGGGTTTATAACAATCTCAAGGCCGGTTTCACGCTCTATGAAATCCTTTGCCTGTCTTAGGGCTTTCTCCTCATCAATACACTTAAAGTCAAAGGCCCTGTCTTTAACTAATCTCTGGATTAGCTTTGAAACTTCCTTACCACGCTTGCGCATTTCTGGGTCTTTCATAACTTCACTCATTGCCGCCTTGAAGTCCTTCTTCTCCGCAACCACTTGGGCAACTTTCCACTTCCACTCCTCTGCAGTGTAAATGTAGGCCCTCTTTGCATCTTCAAGCTTTGCCACCTTTATGATTTCCTTAATGTCGTCAATTAGGTTCTTAATGTAGTCTTCCTCAAGTTCTATCGTTTCATTCCACCATTCTTCAACTGGCTCAGGCCATTTGGCCAAGCTTATGAAGCTCTTTCCTCCAAGTCTCTCCCATAGCTCTTCACATATATGCGGTGTAAACGGTGCCATTAGTCTAACCCATATATCAGCCAGCTTTCTTAGTGTTGAGCGCTTTGCTTCATCGTCCCTTCCTTCAGTCCTCCTCATGTACCATCTCAGGTCGTTTAGTATGTTGTAGAAGGCCCACTGAACTGCGGTTCTGGTTCTAAATTCTTCCAAAGCTTCGGTAGCACCTTTTATGGCTTTGTTAATCCTGTGTAGTAGCCACTTGTCGATATCCATTAGCTCGACATTCTTGTCTTCATAAGCCGCAAATTCAGCTATCAGCTCGTAAAATCTCTCTATTTGCTTTCTCAGCTTTCCAACCTCTGCTCTCTTCCAATCAAAGTCACTATCGTGTTCTGCAAGACTCATGATGTAAAGTCTAACTACATCAGCCCCATTCTCTTCTATTGCATCGATGAAATTAAGCACGTTACCTTTACTCTTGCTCATCTTGGCTCCTTCGAGGGTTCCAAAGCCGTTCACCGCTATACCTCTTGGCCAGTGCTCCTTCCTAAAGATGGCCACATGGTTGAATATGAAGAACGTTAGATGGTTTGGAATTAAGTCTTTAGCGGAGCATCTCCAGTCGAGTGGGTACCAGTACTCGAACTCTTCTTTCATTTCCCTCAGGACTTCCTTTGGAATGTCTGTTTTTTCGCTCAGTTCTTCTTCCCTAGTTTCACTCTTTTCTTCAAGGAACAGATAATCAAAAACCTCTGGGACTAGTTGCTCTCCTTTAATGCCGTACTTGTTTATGGCTCTTGATATTGTGTAGTATGCCATGTAAATCGTTGAATCGCTAAGGCTCTCAATCACCCACTCTGGATCCCATGGAAGAGGGGTACCTAAGCCAACTTTCCTCGCACAGGCTTTCTTGTCAAGCCACTCTAAAATAGCCTCAAATTGTGTTCTCCTTGATTCTGGGAAGATTTTCATGTTTGCCAAAGCCTCTCTTGCTTTTTCTTTCCACTCTGGGTTACCATAGTCAATGAACCATTGATCATGGATTATTTTCACCACTGCCCTGTTTCCAAATCTTGAGATAACGTTCTTATCAGAAAATTCGTACATTCTGTCAGCAGTTTCTTTTTCAGCCATGTCCTTAGCTACTAAGTCCTTCACTTCACTAACTGGCTTTCCTTTATAAGGTTCGATTTTAAAGATACCTCTGTGGTATTCGGCCTTGTAAATATTCTTTGTTGCTTGTTCAAGTTTTTC
>QMUE01000243.1 GCA_003663535.1 Thermococci archaeon | reverse complement strand
TCGGGTTGTTCTTTGGTGGCCTCTTCGAGGCCCTATTACGTTACAAGAGTTTAAAAGGGTTTCGACTGTCCAAAGGCTGTTGGATGATTTACCGCATCCCCGCCCTGAAGGGGCGAGGCTTTCAAGAGGTAATTAAAAGAAAAATCCTGGAGTTTCTTCGCTAAATATTTTCTCTTAAGTCAATTATGTGCTCAAGCTCAGGCCCTGTCTTTATCAGCCCAACAGGAACGCCTACCTTCTCTTCTATTTCTGCTATGAAATCCTTTGCTTTCTTTGGAAGCTTGTCAAACTCTGTGACTCCAAATGCCTCTTTGTCATATTTGTCGAGCATTGTGATTGCTAGCATTGTGGCACCATTTATTCTGGCTGAATAGCGTGCAAATTCAAAGTCAAACCATCCTACTCTTCTTCTTCTTCCCGTAACTGTGCCGTATTCAACAAGGTCCATGCGATCTGCCTCTTCTTCACTCATCTCTGTGGGGAATGGCCCAGCACCAACCCTCGTTGGAAAGCTCTTGAAGACCACTATTACATCGTCAACTCTCGTTGGACCTATTCCAACATCACTGGCCATTGCAGAGGCCGAAGTGTCTTTAGAAGTAACGTAGGGATAGCTTCCGTAATAGAGACTTAATCCAAATCCCTGTGTCCCTTCAACCAAAACAAGCTTGCCTTCGTCAAGGGCATCGTTGACCTCTTGAGCAACGTCTGTTAGATAAGGTTCAAGTTCTTTAAGGTCCTTTACTTGTTTAGCTTTCCTTAATGCTCTATCTGCATTTGCAGGCCCACAGCCAGAGCCAGTAGTTCCTATTTTCCCATGGAGATAACCATTACTCCGGTCAAGCTCTTTATGGCCTGGTTCAATTACAGTACAACGATAGTCAAGGCCTACCCTTCCCTCAACATTAAAGTCCTTTAAGTGTTCAAGTTCATGGAAGAAAACCTCAGGATCAACTAAAACTCCAGCCCCAACTAGAAGTCTTGCGTTTTCATTCATAAACCCCGTAGGAAGTTGTCTTACTGCATATTTTTTCCCGTTTATAAAAACGCTGTGTCCAGCGTTTGTTCCTACTCCGCCCCTTGCTATGACCTCTGGTTTATCGTGTATCGCGAGATAAGCGATTATTGAACCTTTTCCTTCATCTCCCCATTGACCACCAACAACTATGTAGCTTGGCATGGCTCCTTACCCATAGTTAAGAGAATAACATCTTTAAAACAGTTTCGGATAAGGCAAATGAGGAAAATTAACAGAAATATGTCAAATTCTTTTAACCACTAGGCACATAAAATCCGACTTCTGTGTAGCTACCGCTTTCAATGCCGTAACTACGAGGATAGGCAGTGAATTCTTTAGCCAGCCCCCTTGTGGAGTATCTGTCCACACCAGCTATCACCGCTATGAAGTTCTTTTCGTTCCATGGATTTCTCACGACTTCAAAAACTCTTAGAGGATAACCATGAAATGTTTCACTCCCTCTAACCTCAGTATAGACTGCTTCGTTAATTGTAAAGCCAGTGAAAAGCCTAAATCCGGTGGTGTTTTTCTCCAAAATCCAAGTCCCATTAAAAGTAAACTGAATCGGGAGGTGAAGAGCATTAACTATCCCATTCGCAGCAGGGCCACCGATTAGTATGAGGTTGGCTTTCAAGTTCTCTTCATTCAGCTCGTTTTCCGCTTTTACTACAATCTTCGGCCTGCCATTATAGAATTTCCATGTATTATCCCTTTCAATTAAATCCTTAAGCATGAGGGCGGTTTCTTTATCATATTCTACGCCGCTTGGATCAGGATTTTTGATTCCATAAACGATTATTATTTTCCCTTCTGCATAGCCTCTATCGAAGAGCCAAAACCCACTGGGTGGAACTCTCTTCTCAAAATATTCGCTAACGTTTTCCGGAGTTGCCCAAGCTCTCATGTGTTCTATTAACCTTGGGATATAATCCTCAAAGGTCTCATTTGTCTTCTTTGAACTCTCAAAAACCTCAAACTCTCCCACTAAATCCTCAACCAAATAAAATCCCAACGTATGATCCCTTAAGACAAAGTATTTTGGGAGATCATGAACAAGTTCGTGCTTAAAGTTCAGAAGGAGATAGTTTGTTAAGGCCTCCACAAGGTTCTCAGAGAGATAGAGGTAGTTTGTATCGAAGTGTGGGTCATAGGAGGTATAGACAAGCTCACCCCGAACTTGATTGAGATAATAATCCAATTCTGAAAATTCTGAAATATGCTTTGAAACAATGATGTTGACAAATGAGTGAGAGTACTCATGAACAGCCAGATAAAGGTAAAAGATCTCGGCATATTGCTCAGGCATAAAAGCAACGTAGCCAAAATAATACGCAGTATCCCCGACAAACTGCTTCCAGGATGTATCCTCAAAGAATACGAAAGAGCTATATGAAACGCCCCATACTGACTTCCAAAGAGCTCCTCAAACTTTTGGAAGATATCCTGCGTGAGAGCTTTTCTTGCTGGTTCCAAGACCTCCTCATATTCTTTTGCATGCCTTTTGTAAAATCCCATGAAATTACTCTCTTTGGCAAAACTTATCAGAGATCTGTAGAAATCACTTAGAGTTAGGTCATTCTCGCTCATATTGCCGAGATAAGGTTTTGAAACGAGAGAAGCTGCGAATTCATTTATTGAGTAGTCTCTTCTGTAGTGGGGCAAATCTTGGGGAAGAGCATCTCTGACCAGATAAACTGCTGGGTGATCTTTATAAGGAGCAAAATAATCCAAAATATCGCTAATATAGCTCTGAGGAGCTATTATAAATGGGTCGCTCCCATTAAATGCTAAGATATACACAGCAGCAAAAAGCTCAAGGTTTGGATTTACCTCAATGATTATCTCCGGAGTTTCTGCAAGCGCATTAGGAAGGGTGGCAATGAAAATGAGGAGGCACAAAATCAGTTAAGCTGTTTTCATGCCACCACCATTTGCTTTATGTGATGAAAAGTTAAAAAGACTTACTGTTAATTCTGATTGACCTTGCAGGGATCTTTCTGGCAAGGTGGATCAAAGAAACTAGCAATGTAGGGTT
>QMUE01000242.1 GCA_003663535.1 Thermococci archaeon | reverse complement strand
TTTAGTGTGGAGGGTGTAGAAAGGTGCAGGGAGTAGAGAAGCTTAAGGTTGATGAGGGTTTTAGGAAGCTCAGGATTGAGATTCAGAGGTTAGAGGCCATGTTCATGCCTGAAACTAAGCCCGAAGATGAGGGTTTCCCTGAAATCACCGATGAGGATATTGAGGAGCTTCTGAGAGAAGCTAAAGATTCAAGTGTTGAGTGGGTAAAGTTAGAGGAATTGCCCAAACCTGAAGAATGAGTTATTTGTATGCTTTACCTCTTCTCTCTAATCGGTGGATTGTTATAACTCCATTTTCCCAATCAACAGCATAAATAATCCTGAAATCTCCAAACCTAATTCGATATACATCTAACTCACCAGTGCCCTTTAATTTAGCAACATCAAAAATTTCCCTTGGTACGGCCTTGATTTTTAATATCTCCAATAACTCGTAGAACTTAGAATAATGAGCTTTAGGAAGTTTGTCCACGCCTTTTAACACCCTTGGATGGGTTTTAATTACAAATGTCATTAACTCACCCTAAATACTTCTCGATTCTCTTATTTAAATCATTCCAAATGCACAGTTATGGGCATTTTTGAGGGAGTTATTAGTTTTGTTTAACTTAGGCTCATAAGTTAAACAAAAATGTGATCTCTACTATTATGGTGGTACTAATAACAGTGTTGCGGAAATTTTCTTTGTGTTTGATGGGGGTGTACCGGGAAGTATATTATGAGTTGAAATTAGAGGGCGTTCTTGGGCTGTTTTCTTTGAAATTAATAATGCTAATAATAGTTACAGTGTTTTGGAATGTTGTTGTTTTGGCCGGATAGAAAAGCTCCAAATAGGGCTTTTCTTAGTAGGGTGTCGGTAGCCACCGTGGGACCATGTTACTGTGATGTTGTCGTGCCACCTATGGTACTATCCATACTTGGGACGACACCCAATTTTTATGTGCCTACTTCAAAATCAATTCGTTAATATTGTTTGACTCTCTCCGCATTATTCGATGGGAAATGTGAATATCATAATTTTTTATGATTGGAATGGGGCAAATTCCCATCCAAAAAAGTTTATAATATGGCTGAGTTAACCAAGAGTTAATTCACTCTCATCACTTGATAACATCTCCCTCAACTCCTTGGGATTTTAGGAGAATGTTTAAATACTATTGTAGTGAAATTGTAGTTGGTGATGCTGGTGGCTGAGAGTGTAGAATACCCGATATCTGTGAGGCTTCCTGGATACGTGGTCAAGAAGATTGATGAACTGGTAAAGAAGAAGGAGTTTAGGAGCCGCTCAGACTTCATCAAGTACGCAGTTACCCTAACCCTCGGCCAGATGATGATTGAAGAAGCCCGAGAACTCGGCAGGAGTTTAACCCCGGAAGAAATCAAGAGGGAGGCCGAGGAAGCTAGGAAGAAGCTACTCGCTGGAGAATTTGAGGACGAAGAAGGGGAAGTTAGTGAAATCCTTGAGGAGATTGAGAAAGAGTACAGGAAGCTCAAGGGTGCTAGGAAATGAAAATAGTCATGGATACCAATGTTGTCCTTGCTGCTCTGATAAAGCCGAATGGTCTGGCTGCACTTCTCATAAAAGCCCTTGATAGGGAATTCCTAACAAATTATACTAGTGAGGAAGGCATTCACGAGCTCATCCTCGAAATTGGTATTTTAGCGGAGAAGGGAAAGCTTTCTAGCGGGTGGAAGCGAATACTTGCTAGGTACTTTAGGGGGACTGTGATAGTCTCTCCCTCGGTGAATTTTGACATCTCTCCAGATCCAGACGATAACAAGTGGTTGGAAATAGCCTACGAGGTTAGAGCGGAGTATATTCTGACTTGGGATAATCATTTATTGGGTCTGAGAGACTTGGAAAAGAGTTTGACCCTCAAAGACCACGTTGTGAAAATCTTGAAGCCCATAGAGTTCTATCGGGAAGTGCTGAAGCAAAGTTGAGTTAGGATAAATGGAAAATTAAATACATTTAGCTATCTCTTTAACTCTTTCTGTCAAATACTTTTCAAATGCCTTTTCATTTAGCACGATAAAGGGTGCAGCGTCCGGCCTTTCGACAAGTCGAGATGTTATTCCTCTTCTGTTCATGTCTGCAAGCACTTCTGCTATCGTACTCTCTGGGATTTCCAGCGTTTGCAGGAGTTCTTTATAGACTTTTCTTGCGGTCGGAGCGTACACAATTCTAGAAACATAGACAATTACATAATACACTCCAAGTTTCTGAGCACAATATGCTAGTTGCGCTGGCGGGCTTACTCTGGCCATGAAGTAATTGAAAACATCTTTTGGCGCTTTATATACCTCGCTAAAGCCAAAGCCCTTCGAGTCATACAAGTAATCCCGCACTGCTAACCCTAATTTCTCCAGTCGTCTGAAGAACTTCAGGGCAAAGTCTCTGAGAACTGTTTTTGAAGCAAATACTGCAAATAGTGTTGTGGGAGAAGAAACCGCATATATATCGTATGGGTCAACTCGAATGGATGTTAGGATTTCGAATGGGCTTTTTTCTTCCTCTTCCCCAGAAGAATACACCCTCCTCAGCTCGTATATAATATGAGTCTCCTTGGAATATTGTCTCAAGGAACCTTTGAGTACAAGCCATACCTCAGGAGCATATTCTTCAATGAACTTGTCAAGCTCGCTTTTATGCTTGTTGATAATTTCCTTGACAACAGCTCGCCCGATTTCTTTTCCCCGTTCGGTTAGGGACAAGAACATTCTCCTGCCGTAACCAGTTCCTCTCCTATTTTCACTAACGAGCTGTAGCCTTTGGAGGATTGATAGGACTTCGGGTGAGATACCCTCAATGATATATTCACCCACTGGCGGGTTGAATCTCCCAATGCAGAACTCTCCTGATATGTATATCTCTCTAATTGCATCGAGAACATCGTTTGCAAAGGCTTCTAAGCCGATATCGCGCAGTTCGTCTTTTAGTTCTCTGAGAATTGAAGAAGCATCCTCTACAAATTCCACCTCGGGCTGTTCTTTCTCGGTGAAGTAGGGGTGTGTTGGAGGTACTCGTAGATCTCTGCGGAGCTCATGCTCAAAGGACTCTGGATCTAATACCTTCACA
>QMUE01000241.1 GCA_003663535.1 Thermococci archaeon | reverse complement strand
CTCTGAGGATGCAGAATATAATGACCTCATAACAGCCGTAAGGCTGGACGGCCTGCTAGGGTTGGTGTAAAGTAGCCCCTGAATCCGGGAGGGTAGGGGGTAGTGGTGGCGTGAACCGGCCTGTGAGAGTGAGGCTACCGGCAACAGGATGCTGAATGAACTCTCACAAAACCCCACCCGTAAGGCCGGGGTAGTTCACACTGCTAACTTGAATCTACCTTTCCTTAACCCATAATCAAAATCCCTCTGGAGATGCACCAAAGTTGAAAAATGATTTAAATCCTGCCGTTTCTCCCTACCGCTTCGTTTTGTATGGATACGTATCACTGTGTATCAGCGGTAGGGAGTTCCACCTCAGCCATCTGGATTTTTCAATCCAAATGGCTTCACTGGTGGCGGTCGAGCCCAACGGCACGGGGCTCCCATCTACGAAAACATCCCCAGAGCTCAGAGCATCACCCCCATCGCTCTGGAGGGCTCTCAAGTACAAATTCCAGACAGCAAGAACGTCACGATGCCAAACCTCACCACCAACACTACAAACACCAAACCTATCACTCTCATACTTTACAGGAGCATTATGAATGGGACAGATTCTCGAAGTGTTTTTCGGATTTACTTTTATCACGGGGACGCCATACTCTCTCGCCTTCCCCTCAATCGCCCTCTGAACACCCAAGAATGCTGACTGGTAAATCCTGTGGCGAAGCTGTTTATCGTTAATCCCCTCAAGCATTTTTCTCGGAACGTTTTTTGGAAGCTTCTCCAAGACAATCCCAGCATTCCTCTTTCTAGCCTCCTCCACGATAATCTTTGCAAGCTTGTTCCTAATATCCCTCTTCTTATTCTTCTCACGAAGCTTTCTCAAAATCCCTTTCTTCTTTCCATTCCTCGAGCCAAGCTTTTTGTCCCACTTCTCCTGAACTCTTTTTCTGCGGTAATAGTAGCCAAGAGTAGTCTTCTTCTGGTTAGTTTCAAAGATTATTGGAGCAAAATCAATCAAAGCAGTAACATTATCCTCGTTTACATCAACAGAAATCCACGATTTTACCTCATACTGCTCGACATCCTTGAAGAACGTCAAGAATACAATCAGTCTTCTCTCTTTTTTATCAAGCTTTATTCTCGCCTGAGATGCCAACTTCCAGCCCGAATTCACCGTTTTCCAATAATGCTTGTGAGTCTCTAGTAGGACTTCAACCCAACCCTTGTGCGTGGCGATTTTGATGAATGACAATCCAGCACGCCATAAGTGATCATCAAGCCACATTGAAACGTTCCTAACTTCCGGGTACTCCTTCTTGGCAAAACCTTTCTTTTTCCTCTTCAGAAAGCTCTTCACCCTCAAGGCCGAATCCTGACAGACAGTGTATGCATAATGACTTGGAAGTTGTGAATAAAGTTCTCTGAGGAAGCGGTATTTCTCAGCCTTCAGCTTTACGAAAGATGTAATCTCATTCCGAACTGCAAACAGAACAGTTTGAAGGAGCATTTCCCGATACATTCCCTCAAGCTCAACAAATATCTTGAAAACCTTTTTCGGAAGCTTTTCGGATTTCAACACTACTGTTTTCGCAACCCTCATTCACCTCCGACCTCTTTCAATAGCTGCTTGAAGCCTTGAACGAGCTTTTTCTTCTTGTGAGAACGCATTCCGTAAAGCTTTCCGGCGAAAGAAGTTATTATCGCGATTAGGTCTTCGACGAGTTCTTGCTGAGCATCCCTCTTTTCTTCCCCGTGCACTGCTTCGATTCTCACGTTGAACTGAGAGAAGAAGTATTCGAGGTATTCGTAACCGAACCTTGTCAGCCTGTCTTTGTAGGTTACAAGAACCACATCAACTTTTCTGTTGGAAACAAGCTTGAAGAGTTTTTGAAGACCTTTCCGCCTTGTGTTCAATCCTGAGGCAATGTCTGTGATTGTATTAACAAGCTTGTAGCCTTTGGCAGTGCAGTAGCTCGTGAGGTATTCGACTTGTCTCTTAAGGTCTTTTCTCTGGTCTGAGCTCGAGACTCTCGCATAAATCACTGCCCTCACTTCCTCTGGCGGTTTCTCACCGAGGATTCTCTTTACCTCGCTCTCGGGAATCCTCCACTTGCCCGTTGGGAGCTTTATTGCTTTTATCTTACCAGAATAAATCCATCTTTTGATCGTGATAAAGCTCACGCCGAGAATTTCAGCAACCTGCCTTGGCGTGAGCAACCTTTCCATGATACACACCTACACACAATGATACACAATAAAACTTATAAAGTTTTCTGCCCCCAAATGTCTCGAAATGTCTCCCAATGGTCGGGGAGATAGAGCCCGTGACTGTGACTACATCATTCCTTAGTTCACCCCTATCGATTAAGAACTTCAGGGCCCTCCACCAGCTCTCAACAAGTGTGACCTCGTCGAGAAATATGAAGGCCCTCTTAATCTTTCGTTTTTTCTTCGACTTGAGGTAGTCGTTTAGGACCTCAAGCAGATCTCTATAACTTTCAAGCACATCACAGCTGAAGTAGAAGATTGCATAAGGGTTTTTCTCGTTTTCAAGGAGTTTACGAATAAGGAGCTTTATTCCAAGAGTCTTACCAACTCTTCTTGGTCCAATTACGAAGTTAAGCGAAAACGGCCTCAGGGAGAGATTTTCAATCCAATTTGGCCATATCCTATAGGTGAGTTTTTCAAATGCCTCCCAATCCCTATCTGATTCACCAAGCCACCATGGGTTTTGAAGTTCCATCATGTGTACTAATACTACAAAGATATTTATAAAGATTTTGCAGTTAAAATGCATAATAATTTAAAAAGAGTTTGCAATCTGAGTGCAAACTTATTCTTTCATCACCATCCAGACCAAAATCGGGAACACCAGTGTAGCATCGCTCCAAATTTCAACATAATCTGCTTTTGCTTTTATTTTGCCCCAGCTTACCCCTTCGCTTGGTGGAGCTCCGCTAAGTGAACCATCCCAAGGTATTGCTGTGGTAATATAGATGGCATAATCTGTCCCGCCCCTAAAAAGATTGGCATTAATTATTGCATGTTTTGGAAGGGAACCTCCTAAAATGATTGAAGCTGTTTCTTTTGCTGTTATTGCTAGGTTGTT
>QMUE01000240.1 GCA_003663535.1 Thermococci archaeon | reverse complement strand
TGAAAAAAAGTTGACCTCAAAACATATCTATTGGGGTGCTCTTCTTGGTATTCTTGAAATGATCAAAGGTGGAACAACGACTTTTGTTGATATGTACTTTCACATGGAAGAAGTAGCAAAAGTTGTTGAAAAGGCCGGAATAAGGGCCTATTTGAGTTATGGTATGGTGGATTTGGGGGATGAAGAAAAGAGAAATGTTGAGATTAAGGAAACTCTCAGGCTTTTAGAGTTCATTAACAAATTAGACTCACCAAGAATAGAGTTTCTCTTTGGGCCTCATGCTCCTTATACCTGTTCCCCTGAGCTTTTAAAATGGGTTAGAAAGAAAGCGAATGAAACAGGAAAAATGATAACAATTCATTTAAGTGAAACAAAAAGCGAAGTGCAAGATATAAAAGAAAAATATGGGATGACTCCAGTTGAATTTCTCGATGAACTTGGATTTCTTGGGGATGATGTCATAGCGGCCCATGGTGTTTGGTTGAGTGATAGAGAGATTGAGATTTTAGCCAAGAAAGGGGTAACGATAGTTCACAACCCTGCAAGCAACATGAAACTTGCTAGTGGTGTTATGTCCATTGAAAAGCTCCTAAAAGCAGGCGTCAACATTGCCCTTGGCACCGATGGAGCAGCAAGCAACAACAATCTAGACATAGTAGAAGAAATGAAGCTTGCAGCATTGCTCCACAAGATCCACAATCTTGACCCAACACTCGCTGATGCAAAGACTGTCTTCAAGATGGCAACCCAAAACGGGGCAAAAGCTTTGGGAGTGAACACTGGAGTCATAAAAGAGGGGGCCCTTGCAGATGTAGTTATATTTGACTTCAACAAGCCCCATCTAAGGCCAATAACGAACGTGATCTCCCACATAGTTTATTCGGCCAACGGTAATGATGTTGAAACTACAATAGTCGATGGAAAAATAGTAATGCTTGACCGGGAAGTCTTAACTGTAGATGAGGAAAAAGCTCTCGATAAGGTGCAGAAGATAGTTGATGAGCTTCGCTAACCGTTTGATCCTTAATTTTACTTTTTTTAAAGTTTCGTTCTTCAGGAGAGTGGAGTTGGGCCATGTTTATCCTTAGATGCTTAATTTTAAATAATCCCAAACCGGGGCCGGATAACAAAATCTAAATATTCTGACATCATTAATCTCCTTGGTGGGTACCATGATTAGAACTATTAAGATTCAAAATTTTAAGTCAATTAAGAATCTTGAACTGGGGTGTAAACGGATTAACCTCTTCATTGGAAAACCCAACGTAGGGAAGTCTAACATCTTAGAAGCCATTGGAATACTGTCTTTTGGAGCTTATGATGGGAGTTTGAGGGATTTTGTCAGGTTTGAGAACATTGGAAACTTATTCTACGACAACGATGTAAATGAATCCGTTGAAATTTCTGCGGATTCTAGCAAGTTTAAAATGTATTTTGACAGTTCAGTATTTATCGGTAGATACGGAGATTTAGGTGAAGTCAGGTTTGAATATAATGGGAAACGGATTAGTGGTACTATTCCCGTTAAGGACTTAAGGCCTTTCAAGTTTTATCGTTTTAGAAAATTGCACGAATTTTATTCTCATAATTTAGAATTTCTGTTACCTCCAGATGGCAAGAATCTTTTAACCGTTTTGCTAACCCACAAAGAACTTAAATCAACTATTGCAGACATATTCAAATCTTATGGGCTGAGAATAGTTTTCAAGCCTCAAGAAAACAAAATTGAAGTTGTGAAGCTTTTTGAGGACATACTCATAAGTTATCCCTACTCTATAGTTTCGGACACCCTGCAGAGAACAGTCTTTTATTTGGTAGCTATTGAGTCCAATAGAGATTCAATTTTGACTTTTGAAGAGCCGGAAGCTCATGCTTTTCCATATTACACCAAGTTTCTAGCTGAGAGAATAGCGTTAGATGAAAGCAATCAATATTTCATTTCTACTCATAATCCTTACTTCCTTCTCTCAATGCTCGAAAAGACCCCATTGAAAGATATTAATGTATTTGTAGTTTACTTTGAAGACTATCAAACGAAAGTGAAGCTTTTGAGCAGAGCTGAGCTAGAGGAGATTATGAGCCTTGAAGCCGATGTGTTTTTTAACATTGATAAGTTTGTGGAGGAGAAGCTATGAAACACATTTTCTTTGTAGAGTGCAATCCAGACAGGGTCTTACTTCAGAAAATAGGAGTAACTAAGAGGAATATCATCCATGCTGGATCAAAGAGTGGAGTATGTAAACGATTGAGCAAAACAACGCATAGTATTGGAGTAGTTGATGAAGATCCCTACAGTGTTCAGCCAAGTTACCTTAAGGGGTTGAGGATCATTGAAAATTCTCAAAAACATGATGTCAAAGTTCTTTTTGATGAAAAGCGAAATAACAGAGTAATTGTGATTTCTCCAAGGCTTGAAGAATGGATAATAGAGGCAGCCAAAGAAGCCAAAGTTAATATGCATAAATATGGCCTCCCTGAGGATGGAAATAAACTGCATAAATTAATAAACAGCGAACTTAGCAGGTTTGAACGTCTTTTAGGAGAACTTATTAATAAAACCGGTAGGATTTCCTTCTTAAGAAGGAGCCTCCTGGAGAGGGGTGGGGATTATGAAACTTGAGTTTGGTTCTCTCATATTTAAAGTTGTTAATGGAGATATAACCAAGTTTCCCGCAGAAGCAATAGTCAATGCGGCAAACAAATATCTTGAACATGGTGGTGGAGTGGCCTATGCAATAGCAAAAGCAGCAATTGGGAATGCGAGAGACTACATAAAAATAAGCAAAGAAGCCATGAGAGAGCAGATTGGAAGGGATTGGATCGAACATGGGGAGGTGGTTGTAACACCAGCCTTAAAAATGGAACAACATGGGATTAAGTACGTCATTCATACAGTTGGTCCTTATTGTGGTGGTACGTGGGATAATGACAAGAAGGAAAAGTTAAAGAAGGCGATTCTTGGGGCCCTGAAAAAGGCCGAAGAGCTTGGAGTTAAAAGCATCGCATTTCCAGCCATAAGTGCGGGCATCTATGGATGCCCCTTTGAAGAGGTTGTGAAAACTTTTATCGAGGCAGTCAAAGAGTTTTCAAGAGAAGTGAGAAC
>QMUE01000239.1 GCA_003663535.1 Thermococci archaeon | reverse complement strand
TTTGCAGATAACGATACAGCAACAGCAGTTAACAAACTCATGATGCCATTTACTCGGAGGCTCATTTATCCAAAGGCCATAGATGCCTATGAGCTTATAAAATGTGGGGCAGATGCAAACTCTTTAAGGCCCATGAACGGCATACCCGAGCTAGCACATTTATATGAGTTTATTCCAACCAAAGAACCACTAAAAGAGCTGGGATTAACTGCTCACAGCTACATAGTCATGAGAACCGAACCAATAAAGGCCAATTACTTTAATGGAGACGCCGAAAAGAGCATCCTTGAGAACATAATTCCCCTTTTACCAGACATGCCCATTGTCCTCTTCCCAAGGACTGAAACACAAGCAAAACGCTTTGAACATTTTGAAAACGTCATAATCCCTAAACACATTACCGATAGCTTATCCCTTCTCTATTATGCAAAACTTATGATAGGTGCGGGGGGAACAATGAACAGAGAGGCTTTGGCTTTGGGAACACCCACAATATCAACGTATCCGGGGAAGCTTTTAGCAATAACCCAGTGGCTAATAAACTTGGGAATCAAATTCCATTCAACCGACCCGATAGAGGTATCTGAGAAGGCCTGGGAACTCATGAGAAAGAACGGAGCCTTTAGAAAGCATATTAGAAATGTCATCATAGGCATGGAAAACCCAATGGATGTATTTCTCAAGGAAATTGAAATCTACGAAGAATATGGAACATTCCCTGTCCAAGAAGTTGCCTCGGAAAAGCTGACAAGCAGGAAATGAGAGTGACCCATCCTGCCCTTCAAGGAAGAGAAGAGGTCAGTCATTTGTATTTCTAATTTATACTTCTTTTTAGGTCTTTTAGACTAAAGAAGCTACCGTGGGAGTGATATATGCTTCGACAAGGGCCGCCAGCAAAAGCATTATGAGGGCCAATACAAGCATTCCCATAGATTTTATAAAACCATTCAAGAATCGCTCTCTTAGAGTTCCTCGTCCTCTAACTATCTCAAAGTACCATTCCACTCCACCAAGGCCAGCCACAGCAAAAGCTGGAATTTCCAAGATTCCATGTGGGATTATCGCCAATAACAACTGCAAAAGGCTCTCACCTTGAGAATGGAAGTATTCCAAGACTATGCCCACTATGAACCCATTGAAAAACAGTATCCCGGCGGGGACTATACCAAATAGTACCCCTCCAATTGCTGAAATTATGGCAACACGGGAGTTATTGAAAAATATGAATGTGAAAAGACTAAATTTGTCAGTATTTTCACCTATAGTTCCTCCAAAGAAACTCCTTAGGTTTGAAAACGTTGACTCAGCAGATTCAGGACTAATCCAGGCAAAGAGCATGCCAAATAAACAACCAACTAAAAATAATCCCAAAAATCCATAAAAAATGCTACTTTTCTTCATTTTTCCTCACTCAGGGCATTTTTAAGGGCTATTTTAAAGTCCTCAACATTTATGTACGGCATTTCAACGTCAAGTCTTACGGCGAAAAAGTCCTCTATTGCGTTTTCAAGCTCCTCTAACTTTTTTCCCCTTAGAGCATCTTCAAGCTCAGTAATAGTTTCTTCAGGATAAATGAAAAAATCCCCCGTAATTTTAACATTCATAGCCACATTATCTTCCTCTTCAATCTCAAATCGTATGAGGCCCTTCTTAGCCTTATGCTCACCGATCTTTTTCATGGTGCTCACAAACAATTTTAAATCGGGGAGTTTTTAAAGGTTTATGGAAAAAAGAACCTGGTGATGATAATGGCTTATGATGATATCAAAGCAGTTATGGGAGACCTCCTCAAAACGGTCATCTCTGAAATGCTTGAAAAAGAGGGAAAAGCGTGGGAAGGAGAGATCTTATTTGATGAAACTCCAAGTATGGAGCTCGGAGACTTTGCAACGACAGTTGCTTTCCAATTGGCAAAGGTATTCAGGAAAGCTCCAAGAATGATCGCACAGGAAATTATATCAAATCTTGAAGTGAAACTCCCAGAGTACATAGCAAAGGTGGAAACAGCCGGAGCAGGATACATAAACTTCTTCCTAGACTATGAAAAGTTTGGCAAGCTCACTATGAAAGAAGTTCTTCAAAAGGGAGAATCCTTTGGAGAGAGCAACGTCGGAGAGGGAAAAAAGGCCATAGTAGAACATACCTCTGTTAACCCAACAAAACCCCTTCACATGGGGCATGCCAGAAACGCAGTTCTAGGAGACACAGTTGCCAGAATTATGAAGGCCCTTGGATACAACGTTGAAGTGCAAAACTATATTGATGACCTTGGCGTTCAGTTTGCACAGGTCCTCTGGGGCTACCTCAATATGAGGGAAGAATTTGAAAAGATCATGGAAGAACTCAAGGAGAAGGGGCTTTCAAAAGAAGACATACTCGACCATGCCCTAGGCCTGCTCTACGTTGAAGTGCACAAGAAAATGGAGGAAGACCCCGAAGTGAAGAGAGAAATAAGAAGCATGATGAAAGAGTTGGAAGAAAGCAATAACGAAGTTGCTGAAAAAGGTAGAAAGCTAGCCGAAGACGTTGTTAAGGCCCAAATGAGAACAACCTATAGGTTAAACATCTTCTACGACCTCCTAAGCTGGGAAAGCGACATAGTGAGGAGCGGGATATTTGAGGAGGCTTACAAGCGCATTCAAGAGAATCCACACTTTGAATTGGTCCAAAAGGGCAAATATGAAGGGGCATTCATCATGAAACTTGGGGACCTTTTCCCTGATCTTGAAAATCCAGACACAGTGCTCATTAGGAGCGATGGAACCGCAACTTACACAGGGAAGGATATTGCTTATCATTTATGGAAATTCGGAAAGATAAGTGTAGATATGCTCTACAAGGTCTGGGAGAGAATTGAAGCCCATGAAACGTGGACTACTGCTAAAGACGGTGAAAAAATTCCCGGAAGGTTTGCAAATGCAGATATAGTCATAAATGTCGTGGGTTCGGAGCAAAAGTACGAACAGAAGGCCGTCGCTTATGCTCTCAAGCTCCTCGGATATGAAGACAATTACAAGAATTTCCACCACTTGGCTTACGAGCACGTTGTGAGACCAGAAGGAAAGTTCAGTGGGAGAAAGGGGACCTGGATAGGATTTACTGTTG
>QMUE01000238.1 GCA_003663535.1 Thermococci archaeon | reverse complement strand
TGTTCATGGAGGCGGGAGCTTCGGACACCCAAATGCTAGGGAGTACAAAATTCGAGAAGGACTAATGGGAGATGTAAAGCGTAAAAGGATCGGCTTCTCAAAGACCCATCAAGCAATGCTCAAACTCAATGACCTGACAATAGAAGTTTTCCTTGAAAAAGGGCTGCCAGCTTATTCTGTTTCTTCCTCATCGATCTTCCTTATCGAGAATGGAGATATTATCTACGGAGATCTTGAGATTCTGAGAAAACTCTTGGAAAAAGGCCTTATTCCAGTTCTCTTTGGAGATACCGCAGTTGCCCTCGATAAGGGAATAGACATTCTCTCAGGGGATCAGATAGTTAGCTATCTCGCAAAGATGCTTAAGCCGAGCAAAGTGATTTTTTTGATGGACGTTGATGGAATTTATGACAAGAATCCAAAGGAAAAAGGTGCAAAGCTCATCACAGAACTTACCAAAGAAGGGATTGAACACCTACTGGAAAGCTCAGAATCAGCGGGAATAGATGTTACCGGAGGCATTGGGAACAAGCTCAAAAAAGCCCTTGAGATTGCTCACTATTCAGATGTTTACTTCATAAACGGAAAGGTTAAAGGGAACCTTACAAAAGTCCTCCAAGGAAAAAATCCTGGGACGGTTATTAAGAGGTGGTAAAGGTGGATAAGGAAGAACTCACAGTTATTAGAAAGTTTGAACACATTGAACACTGTCTAAAGAAGCAGGTTGAAGCTCATGTAACTAATCAATTCGAGAACATTCACTTTGTCCATACTTCTCTCCCAGAAATCGATAAAGATGAGATTGACTTGAGTGTTGAGTTTCTTGGAAGGAAATTTGACTATCCAATTATGATTGCTGGAATGACAGGTG
Source organism: Thermococci archaeon (assembly GCA_003663535.1). Classification (GTDB taxonomy): domain Archaea; phylum Methanobacteriota_B; class Thermococci; order Thermococcales; family Thermococcaceae; genus Thermococcus_A. The sequence continues at coordinate 2,261 of QMUE01000238.1, read as the reverse complement.
GAACAAAAGGATCACAGCTTGCTGGCAAAATCAACAAAACTCTCGCCAAAGCTGCCCAAGAGCTTAACATCCCCATGGGTGTCGGAAGCCAGCGAGCAATGATTAGAAAACCTGAAACCTGGGAAAGCTACTACGTTAGGGATGTTGCACCAGACATTTTCCTCGTTGGCAATTTGGGAGCACCCCAATTTGCTGAGAATATGCCAAACCGCTATGGTGTTGAGGAGGCTTTGAAAGCTGTGGAAACAATTCAAGCCGATGCCCTTGCTATTCACATGAACCCTCTCCAAGAGAGCGTCCAGCCAGAGGGAGATACACAATATAAAGGAGTCATAAACGCTTTGGCGGAACTTAAGGGTGAGCTTTCATATCCTATAATAGCCAAAGAAACTGGAGCTGGAGTCTCAATGGAAGTTGCAATAAAGTTAGAGAGCATTGGAATCGACGCAATAGATGTTGGAGGTCTTGGAGGAACATCATGGAGTGGCGTTGAGTACTATAGAGCAAAAGATGAGAGAAGCAAGAATCTAGCCCTAAAATTCTGGGACTGGGGGATTCCAACTGCTTTAAGCGTTGCTGAAGTTCGCTACGTCACAAAGCTCCCAATAATCGCCACAGGCGGAATAAGAGATGGCATAATGATTGCAAAGGCCTTAGCCCTTGGTGCAAACTTAGCGGGAGTTGCTTTACCTCTACTGAAGCCAGCAGTCAATGGAGATGTTGAGGGAGTGATCAAGATTCTTCAAAGATACATAGATGAGTTGAGAAACGCGATGTTTCTCGTTGGGGCAGGGAACGTTAAGGAGCTTAGAAAAGTGCCTCTCGTGGTTACAGGATTTGCAAGAGAGTGGCTTGAGCAGAGGATAGATTTATGGGAGTTTTTAAGAGATAGAAGACTTTGAAGCTTTTTCTTTTCTAATGCACATATTTTTAAACCCTCGAAGCTAGTATACCTTAACCCGGTGGAGTTCCGCTCCACCAGCCAAAGGGCCGAGGCCGACAAAAAGTCCGCCTCAATAAAATAGTGGAGGAACTGAAATGATAAAAGTTTACACAATAGGCGGTTATGAAGAAGTAGGTAAAAATATGACTGCCATAGAATATGAAAATGAGGTTATAATAATTGATATGGGGATTAGACTTGATCGAGTTCTTATTCATGAAGATGTTAATTTCCAAAAAATGAGTTCGCGAGATTTGAGAAAATTAGGGGCAATTCCAGATGATACAATAATAAAAAATAAGAAAGTTGTGGCAATAGTCCTTTCTCACGGTCATCTCGACCACATAGGAGCTATAGCAAAACTCGCTCCTCATTATTCTAACGCTCCTATCTATGGAACACCTTATACTATAAAACTCGCAAAAGGAGAGGTTAGAAGCGAACAGTATTTTGAAGTCACAAATCCTATGTACGAAACCCAATACGGGGAGATAGTTCAGGTGAGTGAAAACTTGGCCATAGAGTTCGTCCAAATAACACACTCAATTCCTCATTCCTCTATAGTCGTAGTACATACACCAGAGGGTGCTGTGGTTTATGCTTGTGACTATAAATTTGATAACCACAATCCTCTAGGAGAAAAACCGGATTATAAAAGACTTAAGGAAATAGGTCAAGAAGGTGTGAAAGTCCTTATACCTGAATCTACAAGGGTCGCAGAAGCTACGAAGACACCCAGCGAAGCATCTGCAAAGCTTCTCCTAGAAGACTTTTTCTACTATGAGGGGATGGAAGAAAAAGGACTAATAACGACAACCTTTGCCTCCCACATAGCCCGTCTTCAAGAGCTGATAGAGATAGCAAACAACATGGGAAGACAGGCAGTTCTCGTGGGCAGATCGCTTGCAAAATACACCGGAATAGCAAAACAGCTGGGTCTAATAAAGATGAAAGGAGCAAAAGCAGTTAGAAGCCCAAATGCTGTCCAGAAAACGCTTAGAGAGGTTTCTCAAGCTAGGGAAAATTACCTTTTAATAGTCACGGGGCATCAAGGTGAACCCGGAGCAGTACTCACAAGAATGGCCAATGGAGAGCTCTACGACATTGGGAAGGACGACACTGTTGTATTTTCTGCTGGAGTCATCCCCAACCCCCTCAACATTGCCCAACGTTATGCTTTGGAGACTAAACTTAGAATGAGGGGAGTTCGAATGGTAAAGGATCTACACGTATCTGGCCACTCGAGTAGAGAAGATCATAGGTACTTGATTAAACTTTTAAATCCAGAGAATATGATTCCTGCTCATGGAGAGTTTAG
>QMUE01000237.1 GCA_003663535.1 Thermococci archaeon | reverse complement strand
TTCCTTTATGATCCTACAGTAGAAGCTCGTTTGAGAGATGCAGGGGTTATTCCAAAGAGAATTGCACTTGAGTATAGTGCCCAAGGGCCAACAGCAAGGGGGAGCGGTATTAAAAAAGATGTGAGGTATAATGAGCAGCTTGGTGTTTACCCAGAGTTGGGAATTAAGCCCATAACTCCAAAGGAGTTTACGGGAGTAATTAAGGGAGATGTTTTTGACAGAATGGTTGTTAGAGTTGGTGAACTCTGGCAGAGCATGGAGATCATAGAGAAAGCTTTTGATCAAATGCCTGAGGGTAAAATAAAAACGTTTTCTAAGGACAATGTAGCATTAGCTAAATTAAAAAAAGCTGAAGGAGCTGGAATTGGCAGATATGAAGCTCCTAGGGGAGAAACTATTCACTATGTAAGGGCAAACCTTGGAACTGATGGACCTGCAAAATGGAAGGCAAGAGAACCTACTTTTCCGAACTTGTTTGCAGTTGCGAGAGCTTTAGTGGGAGAACAGCTTGCAGACGTGCCAGTAGCAATAGCATCAATTGACCCATGCTTGAGCTGTACTGATAGAGTTGCTATCATAGACTCAAAAACAGGCAAAAGGAAGGTATTGACTGAAAAGGATTTGCTCAAAGCCTCAATAGAAAAGACAAAAGAAATTAACCCAAATATAAAGGCAAAGCCTGAACCAGTAGGAGGTATATGTGGAGGTGTGAGACTATGAACGTTCTGTGTACTACTGTGGGGTTAATTGCTATTTATCTTTACGTCTCTTTCGTTTCCCTTGTATGGGATGGTTTGGACAGAAGATTAGTTGCCAGAATGCAAAGAAGGGTGGGTTCTCCCCTGCTTCAACCTTTCTATGATTTCTTAAAACTTGTTAGTAAAGAATCAATAATCCCAAGGGATTCAAATAAGATGTTTGAAGCTTCTCCAATCCTAGCGTTAGCTGCATCAATAACCCTTTTAGCATACACTCCGATTGGATTTGGTCCAATTCTTGCTACAAAGGGAGATGTACTTGTATTTATCTATCTACTTGCATTAATAGCTTTCATAAGAGTAATTGGTGCAGTAAGCTCAGGCTCTCCATATGCTCAAATAGGGGCTCAAAGAGAGGTTATTATGCTAGCGTCGAGAGAAGCACCAATGATGCTTGGGCTCTTTGTAATATTGTGGCGTTTGGCCAAACTTGATGTAGAAAAACCTTTTAGCCTTGAGACACTTTACCAGCACAATATATGGGAAATTGGAAGTCCATTGACAATTGTAGGCAGTTTAGTTCTTTTAATAGTGTTTGTCTTCTGGCTCGCAAGTGAGATTGAAGTTGGTTATTTCAATATTCCTGAGGCAGAGACAGAGGTTGCAGAAGGACCTATGGCAGAATACAGTGGTAGACACTTGGCATTGCTTAAACTAAGCAATTCATTAAAAGAGTATGCAAGTGCCAGTTTAGTGGTGGCAATGTTCTTCCCGTGGGGACTAAGTCAATACTTAGGAATAAGTGGTATAGAAGCTATGCTGGTGGATTTAGTCTTTCACACAATAAAAGTCTTTATGATACTCTTTGTTAGCATGAGCTTATTCAGAGCCATTACAGGAAGACTTAGAGTGACTCAAGCTGTTAATTTATTCTGGAGCAGAATACTGCCTGCAAGCATAATAGGGGCAATATTATTAGCGATAGACATCTTGGGGGTGATTGGATGAAAGTTCCTCCAACGCTCTCAGTAGTCTTAAGAAACCTCTTTAAAAACCCAGCTACAAACCCGTTTCCCAAAAGTGAGCCTGTTCCCATTCCTGAAGGTTTTAGGGGAAAACTTGTATATCACGTTGACAAGTGTATTGGGTGTAAACTGTGTATGAATGTATGCCCGGCGGGAGTATTCGAGTATGTCCCAGAAATAAAGAAAGTAACGCTTTGGTTAGGGAGATGTGTTTTCTGTCAGCAGTGTGTAGATGTATGCCCCGTAAATGCTTTAGAGATGAGTAATGAGTTCCTATTGGCTACTTATGATAAGTACGATGATAACCTAAGGTGGCTCAAAAATGAAGAAATTGAAGAGATGATCGCTCAAAAGAGCGGGAAAACAAAGAAATATCGTATAATTGCAGAAAAGTGTAAAGGTTGTACTTTGTGTGCAAGAAACTGCCCTCAAAATGCTATTGAAGGAGCTCCTAGAGTAGTTCATAAAATTAATCCTGAGAAGTGTATTGGATGTGGTATTTGTGCTACAATATGTAAGTTTAGCGCAATAGAAGAGTACGAAGAGTGATTTTTTCTTTTATTTATGTTAATTTTTTCATGTAGTCCTTACCTTGTGTACATTTATGATTATTGTTCTTGTGATTTCTTACTTTACTGATCAATTTAGTTCATTATTGTTAGAACATGTTTCATTTTATGTAAAAATTTGTTACTTTTATATTTGTCAAATTTCATGTTTTTAACCTTTCGTTAAAGAAATATATTTAATAGGATTTAGATAAGCGAATAATGGAATTAGCTTGAAATACGCTCCTAAAAAGGTTTAGAGCCTAAAGCTGAGGTGAGAAAATGTCCTTTACAACATCTTTCCTTTGGTCGTTAATTGTGTACCTTGTCTTGACTGCAGGTTCGGGCAGTGTTTTACTATGGAGTCCAGAAGAGCTAATAGCTGGCATTGTAATAGCAGCACTAATAGGCTATGCTACGAGAAATATAATGAGTGAAAGGCTGGATTATTTCTTTAATCCAAAGAGATGGGTGCTTTTCATTATATATGCTTTAGGACCATTTTTCCTTGCTATGGCAAGAGCAAACCTTGACGTCGCATATAGAGTTATTACCGGTAAGATAAGACCAGGGATTGTCAGAATTTCTCCAAACCTAACTAGAGATGAAAGCAGAACCCTCTTAGCAAACTCAATAACTCTAACCCCGGGAACGTTCACTCTGGAGATTGATGAAGACGGTAATTTCTATGTTCATTGGATTAATGTACCTCCTGGAAAAGAAAAACCAACTCCCGAAGAGCTTTGTGGATATTTACCAAAATGGGCAAGGAGGATTGGAGAATGACACCTGAAAGTATATTTATGGCTGCGATGGTGCTTCTCTTCATTTCAGCCACACTAACTATGATAAGAATGCTGATTG
>QMUE01000236.1 GCA_003663535.1 Thermococci archaeon | reverse complement strand
TGCTCTTCGGAGCGATGAGGGGGTGACCCAATTCCAAATGGGATAAAATTTATAAATACCTCACTTGACTTAACATCGGGCGCAGCCCCGTGGTGTAGCGGCCAAGCATACGGGACTTTGGATCCCGTGACCGGGGTTCGAATCCCCGCGGGGCTACCAAATCCCCGGGCTCCAGACCAGATTCTTTCATTGATAAAAAAACTTAGAGTTTATTAATAACTTTCTCCAATTCCTTTATGGTGATGGCAATGATAAGGCTGATCTCTTTTGATGTCTGGAACACCCTTCTAGACATAAATGTCATGATTGAAAATTTAGTAAAGGCTCTCTCAGAACTTTTAGAGGTTTCTGAGAAAGATATTATGGAAAGAACCCTCAAAACAAGGGAAGAAATAAAAAAGATAAGAAAATCTCGCAGTGGAGACCCAGAAAAAGCCTTGGAAGAAAGTCAGGAGCTTCTCGCAAGAGCTTTGGGGGTTGACATTGAGATAGTGAAAAGAGCAACGGCAAAAGCCACTTTAAGTGTTGACGAGAGGATAGTACTTCCGGAGGTTAGAGAAACTCTAAAAAAGTTGCACGGAAGATACATAATAACAACAACTGGCAACGTGATGTTCTGGCCCTCAGCATATACGAGACTCATCTTGGAAAAGTTCGGACTTGCCGAGTACATAACCAAGCAGTTCTACTCCGATGAGATCAAAGCCTACAAACCAATGAAAGACGCTTTTCTAGCTCCGCTGAGATACTTCAACGTTTCCCCAGAGGAAGCAATCCATATTGGTGACACAAAAGCGGAGGACTTTGAGGGGGCACTGAATACCGGAATGTACGCATGCTGGATAAATTCTAATGTCAAGAAAATTGAGAGAATTCATGAGCGGGGCTTTATGGTTAAAAGCACTACAGACATCCTAAAAATCCTTCAGGAGATTTAAGTCCAAGACACTGTGGAACAGTACGAGTATAGTAGTATTGGCAGAATCGGGGACAACATTATCTCATTTATGATAATCTCCAATGAGTATAAGCAAAAAGTTAGAGAGTGATCTTTACTAATTTCATCCAAACTTTTACTGCAACTTAAACTTTTTATACAAGTAGTTACAACTTTACAAATAAGGTGATCATCATGGATGAGAAAAATGAAAATTCTCCCCAACAAACTCCGGAGCCGGTTATAGAGCCAATATCTTTAATTGATGCATACACAATTGGAGCTTGGACAGAGTACATACGACTAGCTAGACCTGAGGATTTAGTCGTTTTGCCCTCTGGAGAAGTTCGTGATCAAAAAGGTAAAGGATACATATTATGGACGTTGTACTTGATTCGAGATTTCTTAGAAAGAAAAGGTTTAGATCACATAATCAATATAGTGAATTGGATGACTTAATCCCATACCTCTATGAAAAATATGCCTCTGAAAGAGAGTCTACTCCTAGAAAAATTGATGAGAATGACTTAAGAGCTCTTAAACGGACTGTTGAGATAATAATAACCCTTTTACAACAGGAACTTTCAAAAAGAAAAACCGTTGAAATTGAGATTCACAAGGGTATCTTAGATTATGAGAATTTGTTATCTACCGGGTTACAGCCATTGTTCTCATATCCTGAAACAGTGTTTAACAACATGTCCGAAATTGTATCACACGATTTAATAGAAGCCTTTAGGGCTTTATTATTTAATCTTCCCACAGCTTCTGTAATGATATCCCTAAGGGCAGTAGAAGCTGCGATTAGGGACCTCTATTTCGAGTTAGCAGATGAAGAGATTAATGGAGGAGACTCCTATCTTACTTGGAATTATGCTCTTTCTGAAATCCAGAAACAGTTAGGATCTCACGAAATTAGGTCTAAGCGACTAGAAGGATACCTGGATTTTCTACGTGAAATACGCAATAGTGCAGAACATCCAGACAAAGTGTTCGAAATAAATGAAGCCGAAAGAATATTTGTAGAATCTGTTCATGCCATTGAGGAGGTCTATCTACTGATTGAAAAGATTCATATGAAAATATCAAAGAAATAGTAATATCTCCCCACTGTGTCCTTTTATCCTACCATTCAGATAAAACCCTTAATAAACCTTAGATCTATTCTATCTCCGACTGAAAGACATACATGTTTTTGGTGGTATGGAACGGAGAAAATAATGACGATAAGGTCAAACTAAGTGCTCAATTGGATTAGAGATATCAACAAATTAGCTTAATCCTTAAGATCTTAATAGTATCTACCAAGGAATCAGGACTCCTCACCTTAGGAAGTAAAAACATTACACCTCAAATATTATCTTCTATGATGTATCACACTCACATAAGATAAAAATGTAAAAAATGCTCAAAGCTTAATTCCACCCATAACTAGGGCCATTGCGGCCTTTTGGGCGTGTAACCTGTTTTCAGCCTCATCAAAGACAACGCTGTTTGGTGAATCTACAACATCATCGGTGACCTCTTCGCCCCTGTGGGCTGGGAGGCAGTGCATGAAGATGTAATCTTTCTTTGCGTGTTTTACGAGGTCTTTGTTCACCTGGAATGGCATGAAGATTTTTCTTCTCTCTTCGGCCTCGGCCTCTTGGCCCATTGAGGCCCAAACGTCGGTGTAAATAACGTCAGCATCTTTTACAGCTTGCACTGGATCATGGAGAAGTTCAAAGCTTCCACCACTCTCTGCAGCGTTCTCTTCGGCCCATTTTATTACTTTAGCATCAGGTTCGTAGCCCTCAGGGGTAGCAACAACAACGTTTGCCCCGAGCTTTGTTCCGGCGATCATTAAGGAGTGACATACGTTGTTTCCATCACCGACATAGACAACTTTAATACCTTCAATCCTGCCTTTCTTCTCTTTTATAGTCATGTAGTCAGCCAAAGCCTGACATGGGTGTGAAAAGTCGCTAAGGCCATTTATAACTGGAACACTTCCATATTTTGCCAGATCAACGACGTCTTGGTGGTCAAAAACTCTGGCCATTATACCGTCTACATACCTGCTGAGGACCCTTGCTGTATCTGCTATTGTTTCTCCTCTCCTCAATTGGAGGTCTTGGGCATTTAAATATAATCCATATCCACCCAGCTGGTAAATTCCAACCTCAAAGCTTATTCTTGTTCTCGTTGATGGCTTTTGGAAAATC
>QMUE01000235.1 GCA_003663535.1 Thermococci archaeon | reverse complement strand
GGTTTAAGATGACTTTCCCAATTACAATTCTCCCCAGGTTTTTCACGGCGTTTAGGATACTCTCCAAGTTAAAGTTAAACTTTTTCAGGAGAACATTAGGCCCATTAACAAGCAAGCCAATTGACTTACCCAACTTCACTCCTCCTTTAAACTCTCAAGGGCCTTCCTGAGTTCTTCAATCTTTTTCCTCCTAACTTCCATGGGTGTGGAGTACTTGGGATCCACTTCAATGTTTTTCAGCAGAATGTCAATGTCGTTTAATGTAACTCCCATCTTCAAGGCTTTCCTAATCCTGCCCAGAAGAATGTTTAATGGTGTTGAACCCTTAATGTAACCAACTACAGAACCCTCAACCCACTTTAAAGCCCACTCTCTAGAGTTTGGATTCACGTACTTCACCCCACGCAGATTAATCCACCAAAACCATTTAAATATTTTGTGTATCTCATTGAGAGATGAGCCAAGAGAAAAAGTCAATCCTTGGGGGGTTTGGCAATGAATTTTAAGGAAATTTGGAAGAGGTATCAGATAACAATATTGGTGGCTATAGGATTAATTTGGGGAACTGTGGCGGGTTTGATTTTTAAGGAGAAGGCCATGGTGTTAAGGCCATTGGGATTGCTGTTTGTGTATATGTTGTTCACTATAATAGTCCCAATAGTGTTAATAACAATTACCACAGCAGTTGCTAGCCTTGCAGATCTAAAGAAGTTGGGAAGATTATTTGTAGTAACGCTGTTGATATTCATGTTCACTGGAGCTATAGCAGGGCTGTATATGCTCCTTGTTACTAAGGCATTCCCCGTTGTTCCTCCTGGGGTTTCATTGGGCAAAGGAGAATTGGAAGAGATCAGCTTTTCAGATGCCTTAGTAAATACTTTTGTTGTAAAGGAATTTTATTTGCTTCTTAGTTACAAGCACATGTTGCCGTTGATAATATTCTCAATATTACTTGGATTTGCAATTGCAATTGCTGGTGAGGAGGCAACTCCTATAGTAGATCTTCTCCAACGTATGAACACTGTTGCCTTGAATCTTGTGAAACTAGTTATGTACTTTGCACCCATTGGTATTGGGGCTTACTTCGCGTATATTATAGGAAAGTTAGGATCTCAATTTGTGGAGGTTTATGGTAGAATATTTATACTAGCGTTTGTGTTCCAGCCCATTTATTGGATAATTGCGTACACATTGATCGCGTACCTGGCTGCAGGTTCAAAAGGAGTGCGCATGTGGTGGCAGAATATTTTGCCACAAGCGATTACAGCATTGGGCACCTGTAGTAGTGTTGGAACTTTGCCTATAGCTCTTGACGTAGCAAGGAGATTAAGAATTCCAGGGTACATAAGAAACATAGTGCTTCCAATAGGTGCTACGATTCATATGGATGGAGCTGCCATGGAAACCATCATGAGAATTAGCGGTGCGTTTGCTTTGTTAGGCACGTCTATTAGTGGGCCTGGGAATTACATAAAGGCTATTGCGATGGCGATATTAGCTGGCGTTGCAATTTCAGGAGTTCCAGGAGGTGGGCATATAGCAAATGCTCTCATAATCTCACTGTATGGGTTCCCACTAGATGTTCTCCCATTATTTATAGCAATAGCTACGATTGGAGATTCCGTTGCAACCATGGTAAACTCAACAGGAGATACAGGTACCTCTATGTTAATCGCAAGGATCTTAGAGGGTCCCAAGTGGTATGAGAAAAACATTGAGTAATGAACTGAGCTTTCCTTTCTTTTTCTGTTTAGGATATCAACAGCACTGGGGGGAGGAAACATGTGTAGGATCTCCTTCATATATGGAGAAGATATAGAGTTGATGAAAGCAACAGTATGGGCTACTGTTCAGGCAAGTGAAAATGACAAGTACAAGAATGCACTCGGATATGGGCCTGTCCACGGAGACGGTTGGGGCGTGATTGGGGCATCTTTATCTAGTAGGGATAGTATAAAGAGAATGTACTATTACTCCTCTATTGAGCCTATTTTTAAAGATCAGGAAGGTATCAATGCGTTGCTAAAGTTTGTCGAGAAATCCCGAAGAAGTTTGGTAATAATTCACTCTAGGTATACCTCTATTGGGCTTTCTAATGTATTTAACACGCACCCATTTCATTTCTCTGATAAAGAGTTTGAGTTTTGGATAGTTCATAACGGAACTATGGACAAGAGAGCTCTTGAACTAGCATTGAAGACACCTAGCCCAGAAGATATCTCTGACACATACCTCTTGGGTAGGTTTATCTATGAAAAAATAGACAAACTTGATCCTGCTGAAATTGTAAGAGCGTATCAGCAAGCTAGTGCTTATACAAAGTCAGCCATGAATACTATGGGAATGTTTCATAGTGTCAAGGGAGAATTGCACGCTGTAATTACTGCATACATTAACGAAGAATTAAGAGACAACCAAAATGCCATTGAATACTATAAATTAGTAGAGTTGATTTCGGATAATGTTCGTGTAGTAGTTTCATCAACAATTGCTGATATCATCCAACACAAATTCCAGAATAGCCGGATACTACTCAATAAGATCTACTATCTACCTATTAATGGCTCTAATGAAGAAGCATTACAAATTTTGGATTTGTAAAACTCCGAATAATTTGAGATTATCTGTTTTCCTTTATTTTTCAAATTAACATGTAATTCTCAAGCTTTAAATACTTTAATCTTTATGTTTATTAAGGTGGTGGGGAGTAAATGAGGAACACTTACTTACATCAAGACAATTTGAATTGCTTGAAAAATTCTATGGGGAGGGTAAAACAATTGAAGTCCGCACTGTGAAGAAAACTCAAGATGAGATTGCAAGCGAACTCGGGATAACCAGGCAAGCCTTAGCTAATCACCTTAAAACACTTAAAGAACTCGGTTACATAAGAACGGGGTTGGGTTTTATTGACCTTACTGAGAAGGCGTTAGAACTCCTTGGCGAGAAGGGGGAAGTGTTCATTCTCGTTAAAATCGAGCCCACAAAGAGGAGGGAAGTTTATGATGCAGTAAGAAAATTCAAGGTAAAGCGTGCTTGCAGGGTCACTGGTGGCGTGGATCTTATACTTGAGGTTGATAAGGCGAGATTGGATGAAGTGTTGGGTGAAGTTGCTTCGCTTGACGGGGTTAGGGGGACGAGGACTCGCATTGTCCT
>QMUE01000234.1 GCA_003663535.1 Thermococci archaeon | reverse complement strand
TATAAAAAGTATTCATCCGGATTTCAAGAGAGAAGCGTTTAGTGAGGGTTACAACGATGAAGTGGATATAAATGTGTCAAAAAATGGACGATATGCCTCTTTTGATGAAGAACTAAAAGAGGGGGATATAGTGGCCTTATTCCCCCCAACAAGTGGTGGATGAAATGATGGGTAAAAAAGAACTTGAAAGATACGATAGGCAAATTCGGATATTTGGCGTTGAGAGCCAAGAAAAGCTGAAAAAGAGTAAAGTTGCAGTGGCAGGTGTTGGCGGCTTAGGGAGTCCAGTGGCATATTATCTAGCCGCTGCTGGCGTTGGAGAGCTTCTCCTTATAGACTGTCAAACTCCAGAACTCAGCAATTTAAACAGACAAATCCTTCACTGGGAGGAAGATTTAGGAAAGAATCCTAAACCAATTTCTGCAAAGTGGAAACTTGAACGATTCAATTCCGATATAAAAATAAGTACCTTTACAGGGATTTTAAATGTGAAAAACATCGAAGAAGTTCTTAAGGATATTGACGTGATAGTGGATTGCTTAGACAACTTCGAGACAAGGTACCTTTTAGATGAGTTCGCCCACAAAAAAGGAATACCTTTAGTTCATGGTGCTGTAGAAGGCCTCTACGGCCAAGTTACCACTGTAATTCCTGGTAAAACAAAAAGCCTTCGAGATTTATTCCCGACACCCCCAAGAAAAAAAGAAAACTTTCCAATCCTTGGTGCGACTGCTGGGGTAATTGGGGCAATCCAAGTAGCAGAAGTCATTAAACTTATCACAGGCTGCGGTGCTCCACTAGCCAATAAACTTCTGATAGCTGATTTGATGCACAATTCTTTTGAGGTGGTGGATCTTGAAGGTTAAACTTTTTAAAAAGCCAGAGGACTTTGATATTACCAATGCAATCGAACTAACCTCCTCATCTAAAAGCGGAGGTTTAGTTATTTTTCTGGGAAAAGTAAGAGACGAAAGCCATGGAAGAGAAGTGAAGAGGTTAATATACGAAGCCTATGAAGAAATGGCTATCGAAGAAATGAATAAAATTCGGGAAGAAGCCTTAGAACGTTTTCCAATATTGGACATGATTATCTGGCATAGATACGGTGAACTAGAAGTTGGTGAAAACACTATCCTAATAATTGCAAGTGGAAAACACAGAAAAGAGGCATTTGAGGCTTGTATGTGGACAGTGGATGAGGTAAAGAAGCGCGTGCCCATATGGAAAAAAGAAATAACGAATGAAGGAGAATTCTGGATTGAAGGTAATAGGCTCATTATGCACAAGAAAGGACATTAGGCCCAATTTTTATAATTTTGTGTTTTAATCAATACAATTACAGATTGTAGTAAAATTAATAAGTGCGAGTTAGCCCTTTTTTCTGGTGGTAAAATGGAAGCAGTGTATACGGCTCCATTTTGGAAGCGAGCTAGGAATATTACTGCCTTTGCAAAGCCACCTTGGAGTGAAAACAGACATACAGGAAAACTGGAAAGAGTTATAATACAGTTAGGGGCTGGTCAAGGAAAATTTTCAGAGATAACTGGAATCCCGCGTTCTATAGGGTGCATTGGAAACAACAGATTCATTTTAAGAGAAGAACCTGTTGAATTAGGAAGAGTAAAAGAGATATTGCAGGAATTCTCCACGATCTCCAGCGGAGATTTGTATCTCACAAACTATGACGACACAAGCGTATTAGAAGAGATAGCTGAATATGCTACTTCTTTGAGCCTCAAAAACATCTATCCAGTTATAAGGATCGAAGATTTTAATGATATTTCGCTACCAGTTGGTGTTAAGACTATTGTAGAAGCAGAATACTCTGAAGAAAACCTAGAAAAGATTGAGGAATTGGAAGATGTGCATGGACTGCTCCTGATGGTTAAAAGCGAATATTTAGACAAAATCCAAGAAATAGAATTTTATGGAGAAATCTATGTGGATTTGCTCTTCCCGGGTTCCCTGAAAAGGGTAGATTTCGATCTTATGGAAGCAAAAAGGTTGCAAACCCCAATAACCCAACACCATCCATGTCTAAGTGGCACACTAGCCATCACCGGAGAAGGGTTCGTCTTGCCCTGTCCACTCTTAAGAAATTTCTTAAAAGGCAATATCAAAACAATGACCCTAAAACAAATCCTCAGAAAGCGCAAACTCAAAGAATTCTGGAAAATGACAAAAAAGCACTTTGAACCATGTAATAAATGCCCGATCGCACATATTTGCCATGATTGTAGGGCCTTAGAATACAATGCTTCGGGCGATATTTATGGCATTGAATATTGTCCTACGAATGAATTAACTACCCTCAAAGAAACCAGACTTAAATGTGACCTACCTCGTCGTGAAGGGTGAGGTTTTCAGAGAAATGATGTGCAAAAAAGTTTTATGTCTGGAATGACATGTAATATAGGGGTGGATAAAATGGTCAAGATTGAAGTTGTTAATGTGGAAAAACCAGAGGGTGTTGAATGTATAATCGGCCAAGGGAACTTTTCAATATTCACCGTTGATGATCTGGCCCGTGCACTTCTGACAGCAGTACCCGGAATAAAGTTTGGAATTGCCATGAATGAGGCAAAACCCCAGTTAACAAGATATACAGGAAATGACAAGGAACTGGAAGAATTAGCTGCAAAAAATGCCGTAAAGATTGGAGCAGGACATGTATTTGTAATAATTATGAAAAATGCATTCCCAATAAATGTATTAAACACCGTTAAAAACCACCCTGCAGTTGTAATGGTCTATGGGGCCAGTGAAAATCCATTGCAGGTTATAGTTGCCGAGACTGAACTTGGTAGGGCTGTCTTGGGAATAGTTGACGGAAAAGCCGCTAACAAGATTGAAAACAACGAACAGAAAAAAGAGAGAAGAGAGCTAGTGGAAAAGATTGGGTATACAATTGACTGAGACCAAATGATCCCAACCTTTTTATCTAATTCTTTATCCAGGTGAAAATATGAGAGTACTCTTTATCACATCTAATAAAGGGAAAGTGAAGGAAGCTAAGACTTATCTCTCTCCATTAGGAGTTGAAGTTCTTCAGAGACAGATAGCCTATCCAGAAATACAAGCGAATACTCTTGAAGAAGTCGTGGAATTTGGAGTTATGTGGTTAAAGGATTATTTAGATGAACCCTTCTTTATAGATGATTCGGGCCTTTTTATTGAGGC
>QMUE01000233.1 GCA_003663535.1 Thermococci archaeon | reverse complement strand
CAGCTGAGATTGAGGCGTTGATATTTGCAAACGTTTATAAACCCAATTTGTGTAATCAGTTTGTGAAAATTTAATTAGAGCCCGGAACGCCAGAAATTCACCATTAATCTGCTGTTCTGTTCTCTAATGTCTATAAATTCAAGGAGACTGCAAAATGAGTTTTGAGAAATTAGGACTTTCAGAAAACAGTTTAAATGCTGTAAGAAGAAAAGGGTTTGAAAAACCAACTGATATTCAAAAAGAGGTTATTCCTAGGCTTTTAAGAGGGAGTAACGATATAGTCGGCCAATCTCAAACTGGAACAGGCAAAACTGCAGCGTTTGCTCTTCCGTTAATAGAACTTATAGATGAGGAAATAAAAGAGATTCAGGCGATAGTAATAACACCTACTAGGGAGCTTGCAATTCAGGTTGCAGAGGAAATAAGGTCTTTGAGAGGAAAAAGGAGGATAAATGTTCTCCCTGTTTATGGGGGTCAACCAATATGGCCCCAGATTAGAAATTTAAGAAGGGGGGTGCATATAGTAGTTGGAACTCCGGGAAGAGTGATTGATCACATAGAGAGGGGCACACTTTCATTGGATGGTGTGAGCTACTTCATATTGGATGAAGCCGATAGAATGCTGGATATGGGTTTTATAGAAGACATCGAAAGAATTTTGAGGCACACAAGCGAGGAAAAGAGAGTTTTGATGTTTTCTGCTACAATTCCTAGAGAGATACTCCGATTGGCGAGGAGGTATTTAAAGGACTATGAAGTGATTAAAATACAGGATAGAAGTCTTGCTCCAGAGTTGGTTGAGCAACTCTACTTTGAAGTACGCCCGAACAAGAGGTTCAGCCTTTTATGCAGTATTTTGGATGACAAGGGTTTCTATGGAATAGTTTTTTGCCAGACGAAAAAAGAAACGAGGAATCTAACATCAAAACTTAAGGCTAAGGGGTACAATGCGGAGGCATTAAATGGGGACATCCCTCAGAGAGGAAGAGAGAGGATTCTGGAGCGTTTTAGAAGTGGAAGAACTAGAGTTCTTGTAGCAACTGATGTTGCGGCCAGAGGGATAGATGTTAAAGATTTAACGCACGTGATAAACTATTCAATTCCCCAAAACCCGGAAGCTTACGTTCACAGAATTGGCAGAACTGGGAGGGAAGGCAAGAGAGGGAAGGCCATAACATTTGTAGCTCCTTGGGAGTCTCCGAAACTAAGAGACATAGAAAGAGTAGCTAGAGTAAAAATTAAAGAAATGGCACACCCAACAGAGTATGGAAGGAGAAAAAGAGGCATTCCAATGATGTCTTGATTTTAGTTTGATAGATTGGCGGGTTTGGTGAAATTCGAACCCGCCTCACTTGCTTTCCTTATCTTTTTTTAGAAATAGGGGGCTCTAGTCCTTCAGACATATATTTTTCACTGCCACAGAATTATTTTAACAAAGGTTTATATACTAGTAATTGGAACTATATATATGACTGAAGAAATAAATAAAAAATCCAAAAAAGAATTTATAACAATTCCAAGAAAAGCTTTTATTGGTATTGTTTCTACGTTTCCGGTAATTGGAATATTACTCTCCAGAGGAGATGTTGGCCCATTAATATTATTTCTTATGGGTATTGTGGTAGGAATATTAATTGGAAAGGGGTTTTTTGAAGAATGAAAATTCAAGACAATGCATCAGGAACCGGTTTCGAGACATTAGGAGCCGGTTTGGTTGTAGTGGGAATTGTTCTTTTAAATAGCAATAAACTTATTGGCATGCTATTTATTGGATTTGGATTAGGTTATAATGTATATCCTTTAATGCAAAAAGCTCTTTTAAGAAAAAAGAAATGAAAAAGAAGTGGATATGATATGGAGCAAATATGGGGAGTGCTTATAGCTGTAGTGGGCCTTTTCATGCTGGTTTCAGGCCTCACCAAGAGCAATTTTATCGTTTACCGACTCATGATTGCACGTTCCAAGATGCTCTGGGGTGAGAACGTGCACCTATTTTACCAAGCTGTGGGGGCGATTCTAACCATTCTCGGGGTTCTGGCGGCCTTTGGGCTCGTTTGGTGACGGAAAGTTCGTCTTAAATGACTTCATCCGGCTCCGAGACAGCACCATTAGGGTTATATCCCGCGGAAACATTATCCTAACAGGTGGTCGTCGTGAAGTCCACGAAAAAACATTCGATAATGGCGTGGCTTGAAGAGTACTGGCCGGTTTCGACGCCCTTTCTTACCGTGTACCTAACGGTTGTGCTGGTTTTATTCGTCCTTAGAGAGAACTTCGCTCTCTTCCTCATCTGGTTACAGACGCCGGTCTACTGGATGCACCAGTTCGAGGAGTACATCTACCCTGGCGGTTTCGTGGAGTTCTTCAACGGAAGGGTTCTGGGATCAAAGCGGGAGGAGTGGCCCCTCACAAAAACGCATGCTTTTTGGATTAACGTTCCAATCATCTTTGTTGCATTTCCACTCTCGGCTGTCCTTGCGGGCCTTGTTGGTATTTCAATCGGAATATGGACGGCGTATTTCTCAATTCTCAACGCGCTCTCGCACGCAGGGATGTTCTTTAAGCATGGCTACAATCCGGGCCTCGTGGCGAGCGTGTTGCTCAACATCCCCATAGGTACTTACACGATTTACTACTTCGCCACCCGCCACCCCATATCCCCGAGCGCGCATATCGTGGGCTTCCTCGTCGCGTTGGCAATTCAGGGTGTATTAATGGTGTGGGGGCTTAAATTCATGAAAACAAAAGCCAAACAAAGTGAAAGTCATTCACAACACTCAAGGGAAAATTGATGCAATCAGCACTCCAAGCACAAAGAGCAAAAAGTCAAGCTTTACCCTTGAACATATCTCAGTGAGAGTTGTTGATATGCTTCACATACTCCTTGTCATTTTTGAAGATTATACCACGTCTTGGGCATTTGTAGAGGATCTCACCATTCCTATCATGGACTTTAAGTACCTTCAAAACCGCTATCCCCTCGCACTCTCTTGGGAGTCTGGTTGGCGGGCCCGGCGGGATTTGAACCCGCGATCTTCGCCTCCGGAGGGCGACGCTCTATCCCGACTAGGCCACGGGCCCTCATTAACTATCCCAGGCTTTTAAATTAAAAAGCTTTCCCATCTTCCTGGCAAAATATTTTTAAAGTATTGGTTAAATAGCATGAAAACGAGATTATCTAAAAGGATTGTTT
>QMUE01000232.1 GCA_003663535.1 Thermococci archaeon | reverse complement strand
TCCTTGGCCCCTCTTAATATGAGTATAAACATCATTGCGCATTGTGTGTCTCTCTCTACACCCCCTAGTATTTATTGAATTAATTTTCTCTCTGGATAATCTGTGGAGAATATTCATGAGATGTGTGGATATGGAGAGTGAGTGCTCTCCGCATAATTGACAAGGGGACTTGTCATGAGTAAACTCCCATCAGAAAGTTTTATTTTCCAAAGAAGACTTTTGAGAGGACTTGATTTTTATAGCATGTAAAGTTAGTAAATGGGTACAGGTTTGTAAAATTTTAGAGAATAAAGCGACGAAGTCAACTGACAATAACTGGCTATTCTCATTTCAACCTCCCTTGGGAGCTTTGATAATCTTTTCTAAGGTGTCCCTTGATGAACTCAAGAATATTGATGTCATGGATTCGTATTCAAAGAATTAGTGAGAGTTAATCACATGCCTTCTATTATTGCCCTTACATTCTCTTTAATTCTCATTTTTAAAGTGTCCAGTTTATCCATTCCCTGAATCGTCCTCGTGTTGTTAGCACTTGTAATTATCAGGGACCATCTATGCAGTTCATGTTTTTTAGGCTCATCTTGGAACATGACAAGGAATTTTGAACCTTTATTCTCTACCTCTATTATTTCAATAGACCTATCGCCCAGTTTTGTTGAGTAAATCTCCTTTGTTTTTAATCCACTAAATTCTCTTTCAAGCATCTCAGCAAATTCCCCCATATAAGGTCACCCAATAGTAATTAGAGCGAACTCCTATATATACTTTCACAATATTGTATAACGTTCACCAAAACTGTTATAAGGGCAATAGAAGAGTTAAGCTTGAAAAAATTTAGTTGGTGGAAAGAATGAAAGTTGAAAAAGGAGATTTTGTAGTTTTTAACTACATTGGAAAATTTGAGAATGGAGAAATCTTTGATACTACTTATGAGAATATTGCCAAGGAAGCTGGAATTTATATGGAAGATCGAACTTATGGTCCTCTTGGGGCTAATGTTGGTGTTGGTGAACTCATCCCTGGAATGGACGAAGCTCTGTTAGGAATGGAAGTCGGGGAGAGAAAGAACATAACAATCCCCCCAGAAAAAGGATACGGAATGCCAAGAGACGACTTAATAATTAACGTTCCTACAAGTGAATTTAAAAAAGCCGGTATAGAACCTATAGAAGGGGCTTACATCATGACTGACAGCGGAATTGCACAGATAACTGCTATTGGAGAAGAAAACGTTACTCTGGATTTTAACCACCCGTTAGCTGGAAAGACTCTTGTCTTTGAAGTTGAGATAGTTAATGTAAAAAAAGAAACCTCAGATGAACCCGAGGCCTGATATTTGAACTCTGGTAGTTACAAGAAATACTAAAAGACCCATTATGGCGAGCATTGCGCTGTACTTGAGCCCTGCAGAGAATTTTCCCTCTCTTATTATTCCAATCCCCAACCCAGAGACTATCGCTTGGACTCCTACAAATGCCAGAAGAATGTTATAAATTGCATCCACAGGCAAGTTTAAGCCAATTTCTGGGGTGTTCATGCTTCCTATAAGTTGAGAGACTATACCAAGGATACCCGGGCCAAGAAATCCACTCGCAATTATAAAGAACATCGCTTGCATTCCTGTTGAGGCCTTTCTTTCTTTTCTTATCCTTAAAATCTCACGAACATCGTTAGCAACAGCTACCAATACATCCGCCATCGGCGCACCTCTTTCATAGGCTTCCAAGATTATCATGGTGGACCTGTATATAACAATTGATCTCCTATTCCTTAATGCAAAAGTCTTTAAAGCCTCATACGTGGATCTACCTCTTTTTATCTCACTGACTGTCCGTTTAAATTCATCCGTTAGAGCCCCAAATCTAGCAGTCGAGGCTTCTTCTAAGGCTTCTGAAAATGAAACTCCAGCCCTAAGAGAACTTGCCAAATAGAAAAAAGCATCTGGAAGGTTATTTTCCATGTCTTCGATTTTTTTAGTCACTTTCCAATAAGGATATACCCACGCTATACCTAAGAACACGGCAAAAAACACAGGAAGAGCATAAAGTTTTACTGGAGAAATCAAGAAAACAACCACTGCAACCAAAACTCCTAATAACATGGATACTAAGAGAAACTCCAAGGCTAAAAATGAAATTCCTGCAGAATACAAGAACAATTCATACCTCCTAGTCCATTTTTTCGGAATTAATTTCCCAAGTGCCCTTGCAATTGGATGAAGAAATCTAATTTCTGCCATTTAATCACCTCGGCTCACTACGTTTTATCATAAAGACCACCATAGCCGAGATGGCCGGGAACCCAAATAACAAAATAACTGCCAATGCGGATGGTGGCATTACTACACTCCTTGACATCATTGAGGCTGCAAGTATTGCAACAACAAAAAGTGTTGGCATGATAATTGTAATAAACATGTAAACAAATGCTATACCATTGACTTTCTGTATGTACTCCACAAGCTTCATTCTGTACTCAAAGGAAAAATCCTCAGCAAGCTTGTATAATATGTCTGCAAGGTTTCCACCAAATCTTATAGCCCTCAATATTTGTTTTACTACCCTACTAACATTTTCAGAGGCCATTTTCTCTTCAAATCTTGTTAAAGCATCTTCAAAAGAAGTTCCTCCATGCATGTCTCTTACTATGAGTTCGAATTCCTCAGATATTGGGCCATAATCGGCATTTGCAACGGAAACCATACTCTCCGCTATACCAACACCTGCGCTCAAGAGAGATGCCATGTGGCGTAATACATATGGTAGGGCCTTTTCTACCTCTACTACCCTCGCTCTCCATACGAATTTGGGGTAATTTCTCATATAAAGGAAGCCACCAATGAAGCCAAGAAGCCCCAGCATTACTGAGATATCAATTGGAAGAGCTATCAAGATCCCCAAGATAAAACCAAAAAATGCAGTAAATATTGAGACGCCTATCATCAAAGCAACGTATTGTTCCCTGCTCATCCTAATGTTTGCCCGAAACAAATCATAATTTAAACCCTTAATGGACCTCGTAAATGATTCCACAGGCCCTCTAAAACGTCTTAATATAAATTCCGAAAATCTGTGACTAAAGGATTTCTCTAGTTCTTTCTTTCTCCATTCTATCAATTCTTCGACTTCCTCTTCTCTTTCAGTTTCTTTTTCACGAGTGATATCTTCTTGGAGTTTCTTCAATAGCTCAAGCCTTTCTTCTAGGGAGAGAGTCTT
>QMUE01000231.1 GCA_003663535.1 Thermococci archaeon | reverse complement strand
GTATCCTAGCTTTGTTACCAATCCAGTCATGGTGAGAACTCCTTGGATGAGTCCAGCACTTGCAGCTGCAAGCATTACACTTGCGCTAGTCTTTCCAGCATCTATCATTGATTCATATGTTGCCGAGTACATCTTCTTTCCTTCTTCTGTCTTTGAGATATAACCCACTATTAATGAGAAAACTATTCCAAAGACTCCTGTCATTAGGAGTATCTGCTCCTTTCTCATGCCCAGATACTTTGCCATTGCAATAAAGAGTATAAAGAGCAGACTTATATATAGTTTCTCGTTCCTTTTTGTCAGATCTGATACGAACGAAAGAGCGACAAGTGTGAGGGCAAGGAGTAGCAGGATTAATGCCACAGGCTTCCCTATTTCCCTACTGGTAAACATCAGCACCATCGTTAAGACCGCCACACCAACATAAAGCATCTCATGCCCTTCTATTTTATCCTTTGCAATCCATGACACCCAAATGGCTACTCCAAGAGATGAAATGGCTGATATGTGTGGTGGGATACCCCATATCAAAGCTACAGTAATGACTACTATAGGGAGTAGAATATAGAGCTTTCTTATGAAGTATCTAAGCGGGGCGAATTTTTCTCTTGCTATTCCCTTTAACTTCAAACGCTTTGTTTCGAGATCTATGAATAAATAAACACCTGAGTAGTAAACCAAAGCGGGTAAAACAGCAGCAATGATGAGCTTGTTATATGGAACCCCCAAAAACTCTGCCATGATGAATGCCGCCGCACCCATAATTGGGGGCATTAGCTGGCCTCCTGTCGATGCCACTGGTTCAACTGCGCCTGCTATTTCTTTTGGATAACCAGCTTTTTTCATTAGAGGTATGGTAAATGTTCCTGTAGTTAAAACGTTGGCAACACTTGATCCACTCACAGTCCCCATAAGGCCGCTCGAAACGACCGCCGCCTTTGCAGGTCCGCCCGGACGGGCACCAAAGAGAGATATCATGAACTCTGTTATGTAATCACTCACGCCGATTTTAAGAAGAAACGCTCCAAAGAACACGAAGGCAAAGACATAGGACGTCATGACAAAGAGAGGGATTCCAAAGATCCCTTCATCAAAGTAAAGCTGCTGGGTAAAGCGTACCCAGTTAAAGCCGATTCTATAGATTCCGTAAATTAAAAATACTATCACCACAGAAGGCAGGACCCATCCAAGAACCCTCCTTGTGGCTTCAAGCACTAGGATTATTGCAAGGACTCCAAATATTACATCCTGCATATAGACTTCTGCAAACTCTGCATATCTATTGTAGACTGCGAAGAGATAAAACATTGAGGTTATGCTTAGAATTATAAGTAGATAATCGTAAATTGGTACTTTTTTAAGTTCTTTCTCTCTTTTCCTGAATGGATAGAGAGTGTATGTAATTAAGAGGATCATTGCTAGGACAAATGCTTCTCCCTGCTTCCTCTGAAATGTGACCTTTAGTATTTCAATGCTTATCCCCAACCTTGAGAACAAATCATAGAGGGTGTAGGTAAAGTTGAATATGAAGAGTATTTCATAGATACCGATTAAAATTGCTGCGATTTTTATTAAAGTCTCCAGTTTAGGGGACAGTGTTCTAGTTCTCTCTAAAACAATCTTCACTTTTTCTTTTTCCAGTTCTTTTATCTCTTCCATTTTAGCACCTCCTTACTAGAGCTTGTGCTAATAGGCATCTCTTCACCTCGAATTTCATAAGTGTTTCCGTTTTTGGAGCGAAGATAAGAGAACCATCAACACTTATTTGAGCCTTATTTAGGGGGATAAACCAGAATTCCAGGCTTTTCCCAAGGTATATGTTGATTTTCTTCACGTAGTAGTCTTTCTCCATGTATTGGACGTCTTCGGGTAATCCTGCACCAAAGTCCTTCCATCTCATTTCGGTGGCATAAATTCCTGTTCTATTAATTTTTAATCCTTCGTATACCTCACTCCTTTCAACACTGTGTATATAAAAAATTGTGACGTTCTTTTCCCCCAGAATGTACTCATGAAATAAGTTTCCATCACTAACAATGAGGACATTAACCGGAAAAAAGACCACGGGAAGAACTGCTAAAATAAAAAAATAAAAAAGTCTGTTCAAGAATTTCACCCTTTAAGTTCACTTGGTATGGTTAATCCTTTCTCCTCGTAATACTTAATGGCTCCTGGGTGAAGCGGTATGCTCATACCATCCAGTGCTGTGTCAAGGGTTATTGCTTGAGCTTTCTGGTGAACAGTTCTTAGTTCGTCAAGGTGCTCATAAAGTATTTTAGTCATTTCGTAGACGACATCATCAGGTAAATCTTCACTCACGGCAAGCATAGCTTTAACTGCAATTGTTGGTACGTCCTCAGTTAATCCATTATAAGTGCCTTTTGGGACAACTTGTTTAACATAGAATATATATCCTTCATCCTTGAGTTTGTTTAGGATCTCCTCTGAGACCGGTATAAGCCTGACAGGGGTTTGAGTAGCTATTTGGGTAACAGCAGCTGCAGGAGCTCCTGAAACGTAAACAAGGGCATCAATTTGTCCAAGCCTAAGAGCTTGTGATGATTCACTCATGGTCATGTAAACTTTGTCGATGCTATCCCAAACTCCAGCTGCCTTAAAAACTTGTTCCGCACCGACTGCACATCCGCTTCCTACAGCTCCAATTGATACTTTTTTACCCTTTAAATCTTGAAAAGTTTTAATGTCACTGTCAGCTCTTACTACAATTTGGACAGTTTCGGGGTATAAAGAAGCAACACCCTTTAGCTTCTTTATGGATCCATCTTCGAACATGTATAGTCCATTGTAGGCATAATATGCAACGTCGTTTTGGATAATAACAGCTTGGGCATTTCCATTCTCAATTGCCTTTGCATTTGCGACACTTGCACCGCTTGTAACAGCCTCAGCACTTACAACCGTGCCATATTTTGTTAAAAGTTCTGCATACTTGGAACCAAGTGGGAAATATACCCCGCCAGTACCACCAGTATATATTGTAATTTCCGTCTTTTCAACGGGGCTGGTTGTTGTTTCTTCTTGTGTACAGCCCGAAACAACTAAACCAAGGGCTAAAACAAATATTATTCCCAAAATTTTCCACTTCATTTTTTACATCTCCTTTTGTGGAGTTGGTATATACATTACTGTCGTATTTCTTGTAGTCGGGTTTCATTATATACTTTACGGTGATAAACTTTTACGGGGTTGTAAACTATTAATT
>QMUE01000230.1 GCA_003663535.1 Thermococci archaeon | reverse complement strand
TGATACAAGAGATCAAGTTTGGCATTTATCTCCTCTCTGTTCTTCTTAAGTTCTTGAATCTGTTGATTAACTTCATCCCTCTTAGTCTTGTATTCCCTAGCCTTTTCTCTTAGTTGTTTTACTTCTTTATTTTTCTCATCTCTTTTTTGTATCCAAATATTCAGCTCTTTTTGGAGCTGTTCTAATCTCTCTTGGATTTCCTTTTTCTCTCTTTCTAAAACCTCTATTTCGGCTTTTATCCTTTTAATTTCTTCTGGATCTACTTTCACTTGCATGGTCTCTTCCCCTTCCTCTATTTTAGAATAGTTAATCATGATCTCACCCTGATTTAAGCCTCACTAAGTTGAAGTAAAAACCCAATAAAAACTTTTTGGCTATTATGAGAAATCATCCAATAAAATTAAGAGCATTTGTTTAGATTTACTAAAATGATTGAAAAATAAAAAACAAAATTGTATCTAATCTCTTCCCTCTTGTTTCACTGGATAAGGCATGAACTCTACAGTCCCCCTTTGTTTAATAGGCTGTCTGTACAGCTCCATTAATGTATATACTTCCATTGGGACGTTTGTATCTACATTCAGTCCAAGTTCCTTCGCGTGTTCTATTGTTATCGGATAATCATGTGTCCATCTGCCTTCCGTTAAAACTTGAGCCAGTTGTTTGGCTTTTTCCTCTCCATATTTGTCTTTCAAGAGATGATACACAAAATCCCGTACCTGATTTATAGCTTTCTTTGCTACATCCGCCAGTATTAGAGTTTGATCTTCCACTTTATCTATACTCTTTTGTTCAACAGCTCTTATTATACTTGGTGCTGGGTATTGGCCAAGTTGTGGATCAACAGGACCCAAAACGGCGTGAGGATCCATTATAATCTTATCTGCGGCAAGGGCTATTAAAGTTCCACCGCTCATAGCATAGTGAGGTATTATTACCGTTTCCTCCTGCACCTATTTTTGTTGCAATCCTTGACCAATCACTACTAATGAATTCTTGTGGTGCAGGAGGTTGGCCTCAACCACCAGCATCACGGGACTCACCGAGCCCTCAACTGGTGGTTCATCAGCCTTCAGGCTGAACGGAAACAGCCACAGCAAGTTCAATACGGCAACAAAATCCCTGTCTAGGGAAAACCCACAGACAGGGCACTTGAAAACCCTCCGACGCAGAGCGTCATCATCAGGTTTAATTCTAAAGGCTCCACAGTGCGGGCAAACCTGGGAGGAATAGGATGGATTAACAAAAACTACTGGAACACCGAACTCAACTGCCTTTTCAAGGACAAACCGCTGGAAACCGTTCATACCAATGTTATGGAGGGTGTTCCTCAATCTCTTCTCGTTCTTTCCTCTTTTCTTTGTTACCTTCTGATTAAAGTTCTTTGGAACTCTTTCAAGAACAATCGTGACATTTAATTCTCTCGCAAGTTCAACCAACCGCTTCGCCAACTTCCTCTGCAAATCAACCCTCCTGTTCATCTTTCTCTGTCCAAACTTCTTGAGGAGTTTTCGACTCTTTCCTGAGGGCAGTTTCCTCTTCCAGCCAACCAAGTGGGATTCTTGGATATTCTTCCTCACATCAGAATAAAACCTTGTTAACCTCCCCAAGTCCGTCCCAACTTGGATTAAAAACTCGTGAGTGCCAAAGGAGACATTATCCACATTGTAATCCACGCTGAGAAAACTTCCAGTAACTTCGAGTTCATCAAACTCTTTCTCGAAGACGAAGTATGCGAGGGTTTTCCGTTCTTTCTCAACAATACGAAGTTTTACACCAGCCTTGACATTCCAACCCTCGTTAATGTATTTGAAAAAGAGTTTGTGCGGTTTCAGCGGGAGTTTAATCCGCCCTATCTTCGTGGTCAATCCAATTACGAGGATTTTTCTCCCGTTCCTCAAGGTATTGAACTGCGGGAATCGTTTGTAATCCCACAGAACATCATCCAGCCAGAGGGAAACGTTTCTGATTACTGGTTTTTCTGTTCTGGCCTCCCCCTTCTTTTTCAGCTCGATGAATTTTTTCGCCCTCGTTACAGCGTCTTGACAAACAGTGTAGTAATAGTGGGTTGGCAGACTGTGTTTCTCCTTGAGTTCATCGTAGAAGTGTTTTCTGAGCTTCAGGGGGTTCTTTATTCTATTCTCGACGGCGTAATCCGTTAGAAACTTCAGGATTTCTGAGTATTCGTCATAAACTTCTTTTATTGCTCTAAACTTTCTCTTTGTGAGCGGGTAACTTTCAAGGACGATTGTTCGGGTTAGTTTCACTCGCTCTCAACCTCCCTGAGGAGTTTTTTGAATCCTTGAACGAACTTCTTGTTCTTGTGACTTCTCAATCCGTAAAGCCTTCCCGCAAAACTGGTTATTATGACTATTAAGTCTTCAACGAGTTCTTCTCGGGGAGTTTTGTCCTTCTTGAAGACTGTTTCAATCCTCACATTGTATGCTGTGAAGAGTTCTTCCAAGTATTTGAATCCAAATCTGGTGAGTCTGTCGGGGTAAGTTACGATGAGAACGTCATACTCGTTGTTTTTTGCAAGGTTGATGAGTTTTTTGAGGCCTTTCCTGTTCTCGTTCAATCCTGATGCGATTTCTTTTACTTCTTCGACTATTTGGTAGCCTTTACTGGCGGCGTATTGTTCGAGGGTTTTGAGTTGTGCTTCCAAGTCGTTCTTCTCGTCTCTTCCTGAGACCCTGGCGTAGAGGATTGCTCTTGTTGTTTCCTTCTTTTTGCCGAGTAGTTTCTGGACTTCTTCTTCGGGGATTCGATAGTCTCGGCCTATTTTGATGGCCTTGATTTTTCCTGCGTGAATCCAGCGGATTATTGTGACTTTGTTGTAATTGAGGAGTTCTGCGACTTCTGAAGGTTTGTAAAACTTGGGCATGGATGACACCCAAGTAATAACATGCAACGAAAATATTTAAACCTTTCGAAAGACACTACCTAGAGAACAGCCTTGTTTCAGCAGGATGATCCTTCAAGGCCTTGGCTATCTGAGTAGCTGCTAGAACCAAGCCTCCGGGCGTGTGAAGGATCAAATCTATGGGTTTATCTTTCGGTGCCATCCTGATGGCTCTGAGTATCTCCTCGCTGTCTTCTATGCTTATAAACTTGTACACCGGAATTCCAAAGAACCCTATGCTTTCTTGTCTGTGTATCATTGTGATTACAGTAGAGTTTCTTTTTCTTGCTAGTTTTTCCAATAGTTTTGTTCTTGCCACTTGTAATTGCCTGTACTGAATTTGTGGACCCATGAGT
>QMUE01000229.1 GCA_003663535.1 Thermococci archaeon | reverse complement strand
TCCCTTTTGGTATTCCTCTTAAAATTCCCGGCGTTAAAAGAGTTTTCCAGTTTTTTTGGTATGTTTGAGGGCGTTCCAATAATGGAAACAAGGCCCACAGCCTTCCATGACCTGTGGAAGGCCTTTTCAATAAGCTTCTTTTTAGGCCCGCTCTTTTTCCTGCGCTTCCGTCCAAAGCAAGTGAAGGCAGAGGATTTCCTCTTTTTGGGGCTGATAATACCAAGCTTGTATATGCTCTTCACTTGGGCAAGGTTTGTCTCCATAGGCTCACTGGCGATAGCCCTTATGGCGGGAGTTGGAGTGGTGGAAGCCTATGAACTGATAACATCAAAATTAGAAAACAAGAAAGTATCTGGAGCTGCTTTAACTCTTTTAATATTGCTTCCAGCAATAAACGGAGCCTTTGCATTTAAAAACGTCCTAAATACAAATCCATCCATGAACGAAGCATGGGAAGATGCGCTAACATGGCTCAAAGACAATTCAAACGAGAATGATATCGTCTTAGGATGGTGGGACTACGGAACCTGGACCACGTATTATTCAAGAAGAAGCCCCCTGGCGGAGATAGCGCCAAACCCGGATGTTGCTCTTTACTACTTAGGAAAAAGAGATGATAATTGGGCAATGAGCCTTGGAGTGGATTACGTTATTGTGAGTTATTATGACTTTCTCAAGTTTGGGGCGATAGTTAAAACCGCCAGTGCCCACTCGGGTTACAACCTCAGCGAAAAATATGGGTTGATTGTTCTTCCACTAACCTCCTCTTATGGTGGAATTTTAATTTTTGAGAGAGGGGGATACAGAATATTAGTAAAACCGGGAGAGAGGTGGGATGTTCGGATAAACATAAATGGAGGTATAATCTCCCCCAAAAAACTTTATGTTGAGTACAAAGGAAAGGTAGTAACTCCAAAGCTAGCTTACTCAAATACAAATACCCATCTCTACATAAATCTCGATTACCAGTATGCGATTTTCATGAACGAAGAGGCATTTAATACAACCCTGGCAAAGCTCTTCATCAATGCAAGTGAATCCTACGAGCTTGTGTATTCTGAGGGGGGCCTAATAAAAATCCTAAGGCTTGAACACCCGAACGTGAAAATTGAAAGAACTGATAGTGGAGTAACATTCAAGTTTGAGAATGCAACAGGAACAAAACTAAAAATATGGGGATTCTTGGATAACGGAACAATAGTATTTGAAAGGGAATACAACGTTGAAGACAAAGCAGAGTTCAAACTTCCAAAAGAAGTGGAAGGAGATGTTATAAGATATGCATACATTAAGGGTAAAAAGATACTGGACAGAGGCATCTTCAGGAGGGGTTAAATCCCCCTAACTTCAATGTTTAACTTTAGAGCTTGTATCTTCCCTTCTATTGCATCCAGGATTCTCTGAGTGGCGTTTGTTTGAGCATAGTCACCTTTTATTGGTCCGGGTAGTGAAGGCCTTTCATCCTTGAAGAGCAAAAACCACAGCTGCCACTTTCCGGGCCTGTTTATGGTGAAGGTGTAATTGGTCTCCCACTGAGGCGTCCAGTTGCCTTCAATATCAACGGGCTTATGGGGTAAAGTTACGTTGAACTGACCTCCTTCCCGTCGTGAACGGCGAGGGTTCCAACGACTTAACCCCTCGCTAATGGACGGTTCGGTTTGCGGGCCCATCACTTACTCCCGTTACCGGTTTCAATTCAGCCCACAGGCCCGGTCTTCGGCCAGTTACCCCTACCGCAGAGCGGTTCGGGGTTATCGCTCCAAAGGCCACCTTTTGGAGTTTTGACTGCCACAGTGAGCAGTCTTGAGAGGACGCTTTACAGCGTCTTCCCTCCAATGATGGAGGGACACGATAAACCCCTTCATGGAGTTGTTCTTTGGTGGCCTCTCTGAGGCCTTATTACGTTACAAGAGTTTAAAAAGGTAATCCATGAGGTACATCTTGTGAATATAAGTCTCGTTTGTGTTGAAATCATAGGTTAGATTCACCAGCCAGACTTCAACGTGATAGGTAACGTTTCTGTACTCGTGGTTCGCTATGCCCAGAATAACTCCGGCTTTTTCTCCCACAAAGAGGTCAGTTGGGTAATCGGCAGCTTTTCCTTCCGGACCCAGGATGTAAAATTCCGTGAATTTTTCTCCGGGCTTTGGGTGGGTTATAACGTAGCCCAGGGTTGCTATTGAAGAGATTATTGCGATGATCAAGATTACTGTTAGAGCTTTGTCCAGTTTGCTTGATTTCTCCCATTCCAGTTCTTCTTTAAGTTTTTCAATGCTTATCCTTGGGATCCATGGGTCAACGGCGTTGGCCCTTCTGTAAATTGCGGCAACAGCAAAGATGAGGTTGAAAACTGTTAGGCTTACAAGGATTGGAATTAATCTTATCCCCCAAGGGGTGTAGTTAAGCCCAAGGCCAATTAGAGGGACTATCGCTATGCTCAGGCCAAAGCTCAAGGCCAATCTTTCAAGATTGTCGAGTTCCTTTTTCTCAGGGAAAAGGGCCGTTATGAAAACATAACCTGGAAAGAAGAGCACAAAGGCCAGACCAAGGGCTTTTCTAAGTAAACTATCCGGATAGAAAGCGATGAGGAGATCAAGAAGGAGCGAAAGTGCGATGATTGTTATCAGATCCCAGTAATCTTTGGGTTTCATTTAATCACCAATACTAGAGGGTAGGAGTGTTTAAAATGGTTTTCCCTCATAATACCAACGTGTTCATTCCAAGTTAAGTGAATTGAATATTGCATTTTATCTCCTGAAAATCTTGTCAGAGAGCGGCTTAGAGAGCTCATGCTCCTTGCTCTGGCAACAAAAAAGCCTCTTGGAAAAGGGTTGGGAGCCTATTTTATGAAAACCATGAACATGAAGCAACTCCTCGCTGGGAGCGTGCTCTATTTGGATCTCCCCCTTCCCGCTGTAGTTTACAGTCCAAAAAGCAGGCTGCACTGGTGCTGTGACCGAGATAACAAGGGCAAGGACACTTTTGATGCTGACACTCCTCCGGTAGTATCAAACCCTTATTAAATACTCAAAGAATAAGGAGCCCGTTAGATACAAAAAATTTATAAGCCAAAAAACTTACTCTAAAGTATGATACTCATGAGTAAGTTTATTGATCGCGATGTGGAGCTTGAGTTCCTGAGGAATAGATACCGCTCCGAAAAGCCCGAGCTGATAATTCTTTACGGGCGACGGAGAATAGGAAAAACCTATCTCCTCCAGAAGTTCCTCTCTGAAGTTGGTGGCCTCTACCTGCTCGCCGAGGAAAGCGAAACCATCCTTGATGACTTCTCTGAGAGGC
>QMUE01000228.1 GCA_003663535.1 Thermococci archaeon | reverse complement strand
GGTTCTTCTTTTTTAGTGAGCTTGTCAAACAACCCCATGGTTTTCACCTCAAAATATTCCTAACTAAGTTATTTTTTTGTACTAAGTCTTTATATTTCTTGTGGATGCCACTTTCATTAATATCCCTTCCATCTGTCCTTAAAGGAAGAGAGTTTTAAAATATGAGATGTGGCCCATCCCAAGTTGAATAGCAAGGTTTGAATTTTTACCTAAGATAAACACATCACTCATCAAGAACCATCGATATTAAAACAGTGGCTCGAGAAATAAAGTGCCTACCCAGATGAGCACTTAAATTTCGTCAATTGTTTACATAGAAAAATCATTATTAAATATGACCAACGTGACTTCTTCACTTAACAGTTCCTATGAATGTACAAGAAAATAGGGGATAAAAAGGTCAAAAATTAGTCCTTTTATCGAAACCTTTATATACCTTTAATTCCAAAAATAAGAATGAAGAATTTTCCCAGGAGGTGTTATGAATGGCTGAGTTGCCAATTGCCCCAATTGATAGATTGATTAGAAAGGCCGGTGCCGAGAGAGTTAGTGAAGATGCTGCCAAAGTACTTGCCGAGTATCTCGAAGAATACGCAGTCGAGCTCGCTAAGAAGTCCGTTGAATTCGCCAGACACGCTGGCAGAAAGACAGTCAAAGCCGAAGACATCAAACTCGCTGTCAAGGCCTGAAGGCCCTTCTTTCTTTTGTTCTTTTAATTTGGGCAAATGTTTAAAAATTCTCTTCTGAGTTTCTATCATGCAGGAGATAGCTATTAGGATGACCCGTCGAAATCATAATGCGTTTGTTCACCTCTTGGGGGCCCTTGAATCCCAAGGTTTCGATATTGGAGAGCTTTTGATAACAAAGGATTTTTCTGAAATTCTAAAGGCAAGTCCCAAAGTGGTGTTGTATTCCTTTTTTACAGAAGAAGTATGGGACGTCAAAGATGAGATAAAAACTCTAAAAGAAAAGACGAAGGCTCTTCTAATTGCTGGCGGCTACCATGCTACTGCAATGCCAAAACATACTTTGGACAAACTTGGATTTGACATAGCCGCAATTGGAGAGGGAGAAGAAACTATATTCCACCTTTTAAAAACACTCACAGAAAACAACTTCAGAATAACAAAAGAACTGCTGGGTATTAAGGGCCTTGCCTTTTATCTAAATGGACAATTTATTTTCACGGGCTTTGCTAGGGTCGATGACTTCACAAAGTTTCCCCCATTTGCTGAAAGTTCCCGCCTAATAGCGCCAATAGAAATAAGCCGTGGTTGCCCATTTGGTTGCTACTACTGCCAAACTCCTTATGCCAAAGGCTTTAGAATGCGCCACAGACCGATAGATCAGATAGTAAAGTACTCAAAGAGAATGAAAGACATGCGCTACATAACCCCAAACGCCTTTGCCTATGGTTCCCCGGGAGGGATTTTAAACCTGAATAAACTCGAGACCCTCTTAAAAGCCCTTCAACCTCTTAGAAAAGAGGGAAGGAGATTATTCTACGGGACTTTCCCAAGTGAAGTAAGGCCCGAATTTATCAAACCCAAAACTCTCGAACTTCTCTTAAAGTATGCGGACAATAGGAGGCTGGCCATAGGGGCCCAAAGTGGGGATGATGAGATGCTTAAAGCCATGCACCGCGTGCACACAACAGAACATGTAAGAGAAGCTGTCGAATACATGCTCGAATACGACATAAAACCGGTTGTCGATTTTATAGTCGGTCTGCCAAATGAAACCGAGGAAAGCCAGAGAAAAAGCATTGACTTCATGAAGTGGATAATAAAAAAGGGCGGAAAGGTCAGGGCCCATTACTTCATGCCCCTGCCGGGAACACCCTGGGCCAGGTGTAAACCCTCCCCACTAAGCGAAGAAATGAAAAAGTTCCTTGGGAGAATGGCTGCCAAAGGCTACATTGAGGGCTCTTGGGGGGTGCAAGTAGAACTCTCTAAAAAACTCCAGAGACTTATAGAAGAGTTCTATGAAGAGAGTCCAAGCTACGTGGGTGAAGTTAGAAAAATCTGTTGAGAAAAGGATTTAACCTTTGGAATCAATTATCTCACATGTTGATTGGTCTTATAAGTGATATACACTCAAACCTTGAAGCTCTAAAAGCAGTATGGAAAAATGTCAAGAGGGCAGATGTTATTTTCTGTATAGGCGATTTGGTTGGTTATGGGGCAAACCCAAACGAAGTTGTGGAGTTTTTTAGAGAGCAAATGGAGAAGAGACAAATTCTCTGTGTGAGAGGAAACCACGATAATGCAATTGCTTTTGGAATAACTTGGGGATTCAATCCTTACGCGAGGGAAGCAATAAAGTGGCATGAGAAAGTCATGACGGTTGAAAATTTAGAATTTATTCGAAAGCTTCCCGTAAAAGAGTTGTTTGAAGTGGACAATGAGACCTTTCTTATAATCCATGGCTCTCCACGGGCTCCATTGGATGAATATATCTTCCCTTGGCTGCCTGACAGTGAATTTGTGGAAATTTTGAAGTACTTCAGGGAGAAAAACCTAGTTCTTGGGCATACTCACATGCAGATGCTTAAAGAGATCGGTGGGAGGAGGATAATAAACCCCGGAGGGGTGGGACAACCGAGGGATGGGGACTGGAGAGCGGCTTATGCTTTCATAGATACGGATAGTAATGAGGTTATCTTTGAGAGAGTGGAGTATGACATTGATGAAGCCGCAAAAAAGATAATTGATGCAGGCCTTCCAAGATTTTTGGCGTATAGACTTTATGAGGGATATTGAAAATTTTTCGTTACTCGTTTGGAGACTTTATTTTTGAGTTTTCTCCTTTGAAATTACTTTTCTTTAAATTTTAAAACTCCTAGTCGATTTTCGATCCTTTAATAACCTTTTGTTACTATCAGATAAAATGTTATAGATTTTGGATTGTTTTGTAACGAAATTTTTTCGAAATTTTGAACAATGGCTTCTGCAACCTTCTTTTATACCTCTCCCTTATGGAGATTTAACTTTTTTGGATTTTTAAAGTTTTTAAGTGTTTAAATTTAATTTGGTGCCCTTCCTTTTCATAACGGCCTCTATACCATTTTTTGTTCACTGTTGTGAGAAAGCTGAAACATAGTTATTTTGGGTTAAACTCTTATGTGGGCACTTGATTTGAAGACTTTAGAGGGCTTATTTATTACCCCTCCGCGATAAACCTTATAAATTCTAAACTCTTTAATAGTTTTATAGGGGATTTAGGGGAAAATTCGCCCCTGTTCCAATAAGACTTTAGAAGAATTGAAAGATCGCTTATATCGTTGTCTTCAAAATCATCAAAGAG
>QMUE01000227.1 GCA_003663535.1 Thermococci archaeon | reverse complement strand
GTGTCGGCTAACTCGAAGAGAATTATTTCAGCTTCTTTTGAGGGCTGAAGTTTGACGGTTACGCTCCTTTTCGTTTTAACTCACGCTCCCATTGGGTTTCAATATAATGTTTGACAATCTCATTAGTTATGTAACCGACTGAGGCTACAAAGTAGGAGCGTGACCAAAGCCTTCCATGAGTTGTTTTTGCTCTCAACTCTGGAAATTCTTGGAGGAGTTTTCTTGCACTCTTCCCCTTCAAGTACCCAACTATCCTTGCTGGTGAGTGGTCGGGCTTTGCTCTGAGAAAAACATGCACATGGTCGGGCATTACTTCGAGGGAAATTGCCTCACATCCGATTTCTTCAGCAAACTCTTTGAGCATCTGCTTTAGTCTTTCAGCAACTTTTCCAACGAGAATATCCCTGCGGTATTTTGGAATCCATATGAAGTGGTAGGCTACAAAGTGTTTTGCATGTCTTGTTGAACTAAATTTTGGTAGTTTATCCTCCATGTTGAACCCTCTAATGTATGACATGCACTTGAAGTTTAAATACTTTTCACTTTCCTACTAAAGGGCTTGTTTCAGAATCACTGCATCCCCGCCCTGAAGGGCGAGGCTTTCAAAAGAAAAAAGTAAAACCACAAACAATTCACTGGGTTATTAATGAGAGAGAAAAGCCATTTAGACTTTTTGTTGTTAAGTTGAACTACTTTGGAGATGATAGTGTATGGTTAGGTGATTGACATAGGAGGAGCACGGAGTGGTTTGAAATTCAACTAAGCGAAAAATTATTTAATCCCACATCTTATCCCAAAGCATGAACATCTATGAAATGTTGGCTCTAATCACCATCGGGTTTGCTTTGAAGAGGATAGTAAAATCAGACAAGCCATTTATTTATCTTAATAAGATTGCAGTGGAAGCTCTTTTGACGTTTTACATCTTTTCAAGCGTGGCAGCGAAGGATCTTGAATACCTTATAGAAATAAGACTGGTTTTTATTTATGTCTTCTTGATCATCGGACTGAATCTTCTATCTTCGTATCTTTATGCAAGATTTTTTGTAAATGATGATAGGTGGAAAGGGGCCTTGATTATTCTCTCTACATATCCAAATACTGTGGCGATGGGATTCCCAATAGCCAGCTTATTTTTAGACGATCTAACCCCTGTATTACTCTATGCTAGCATACACACACTAATAATCATCCCATTGGCCACATTTTTGGCCGCTCATTACTCTAGTGGAAAAGCTTCATTAAGGGACAGTCTTTTAAGGGCATTAAAGTTCCCACCTACGAGTGCTAATCTTCTTGCCCTTGCTTTTGTATTTTTAGGCATTAAATTATCTAATGCTCTGTTAACAGTTATGAATCAGGTTGGATGGTGGTGTATCCCTCTAACCTTGATCTACTTTGGTTCTCGGATAAACCTTCAGAAATTTGAGGTAAGGAAGCTTTTGGAAGTCGCTACATTTAGAACAGTCCTGCCATTTATCTTTGTTTTTCTAACTTTAAAAGCTCCATCGGACATATTTTACGCAGTTCTTGTAGAAGCAACAATGCCTCCTGCAATAATAGGTAATGCGATTTTGGCCCATTATAGGCTTAGAGAAGAAGAAGGGATAGGAGTTACGATTGTCTTAACTTTGATGGTTTTAATACTCTTTTTAGTCTTTAGAGTTATTGTTTGACCATTTGAAATGCTTTCCATACTCTATTGTTTGTAGATTTTATGATTTTGAAAGTTTTCTCGTCGTCTTTATAGATTTTGATCACAGTGCTGGCTAGTTCTTCTAATAGTGGAACCACATAGGGGATGCTATTCATTAGCACATCAGTATTAATAAAATAAAAGGCAGTTCTTTTCCTACTTCCAGCATATCTAGCAAGTGTATTTACTAAGGCTAGGATCTCCAGCTTGGATTCGGCTAGTAAAAACAGTTTGTCGAGTCCAACTATGGGGACTGTTGCGTGTTCTATTCGAGAGAGGATATGTTCATAGTTCATTTCAAATTCTTTTGTTAATGATAGTATATCACTAACCTGAAACCGTGTCATGACGTTCCCTACTTCTAATCTTCCTCCAGTTTTAAGCACTTTTATATTATCTAAGATTTTGGAGTCTATACCTGCAAGTTCCATCTGACTCTTGTATGTGTAAAGAGTATCGAGGACATCTTCAATAACCAAGGGATAGTCTCTTTTTTTACTCCACGCTATTAACTCAGCAAGCTCTTTGTATGGGAACATCAGGGAATCATGCTCTAGAAGCACAGTCTCTCCAAACTTTAGTGAATCCCAAATAATGTCTGTTTTCATAATCCCTTACCTCCTACTCCTCTCTTCAAGTTTTGCAGCAATCCAAGCAAGGAGGAGTATAAAGGCCATACCTCCTGCAAATCCAACTCCACCAAAAAGAAGTTTCTGTTTTATTGGAAATACTGTTATTGTGGAATTTAGGACTTTTGTGTGAGTTACTGTCGTTGTGATGTTTTCTTTAATAATTTTTGGTGCAGTGGAAGTAGGAGTTTCGTCTGTAGAGTTCCCAAAGTTCTCTTTTTCTATGGGTGCTGGAATAGTAAAGATCTCCACAACTGTAGAATTCTTGGTAATGTAGTCCCCTTCTTTTAGTGCTGCTAATATCTCGAATTCTCCTTCTTGGCTAGGGATGAAGAGTAAAGAATATGTCTTGTTCTCGTTAGGGTTTAATGAATCTTCAAAATAAACAAATCTCCCCTGGAGGTTCATGTTTTTCCCGATTATGGCAGATCCTTCTGGAAGTGCTATTGTTATTGTAAACGGCCCTTTAGTGTTCCCCATGTTTACAACAGTAAGGTTAAGTTGAGTGCTACTACCTACTATGCCATTTTGGCTGTTTAGAACAAGCTTGTATTTTGGAGTTGCATTGTCCACATTTATCCAACGGGTCTCCGAAGAAAATGAGACTCTAGCAAAACCATCACATGAAAGTTGGTATGGGACGTTTGCCTGAATTTCAATGTTTCCCAGTTGTAGAAGCCCTCCTTTCTTTGGCTCTATTCGGACGTTAAACTCTATCTTTTCCCCTACTTTAAGTTCTGGAATATATAGTGGATATGAGCTTATGATTTTGAATTCTTCAGAAAGCTTTGGGATTATTTCAATATACTTCAAATCAATGTTTCCTGTATTTTTTATTACAATAGTGCTGTTGAATGGTTCAAATTGAAGAGCCCTTGAGGGGGTTAAGAAAGAAACATTTGCAAATGCATATTCTCCGACTTTTGGTATTTCTTGTTCGTCTAAAAACCCTATTATTTTTGCTACTTTTTTGGTAGCCATGTTACTTACTTCAGT
>QMUE01000226.1 GCA_003663535.1 Thermococci archaeon | reverse complement strand
CTTATAGACTGTTTATCAAGTAAAGATTATAATTCCAGTAGTCATGATCAATGGCATATTTAAACCGTAAACCTCCCATTTCCATAAATTATAAATTCCCCAAGAAGAATTTAGAGTGAGGGAAAGCCATGATAAAAAACAAACTTATTGTTGTCACAGGAGGAGCTGGCTTTATAGGTTCACACATCGCCGAGGAGCTTAGCAAAGATAATGATGTTATCGTTATTGATAATCTTTATGCTGGTAAAATCGAGAATATTCCACCAAATGTAAAGTTCATTCAAGCTGATATTAGGGATTACAAAAGCATAACGGAGCTGATTTCCCAAGCAGATTACGTCTTTCATGAGGCGGCTCTTGTGAGTGTGGTTGAGAGTGTAGAAAGACCACTCTTGACAGAAGAAATAAACGTTCTAGGCACATTAAATATTTTAAAAGCCTTGAGTGATGGCCAGGGAAAACTAATCTTTGCTTCCTCCGCAGCTGTCTATGGGGATAACCAGAACTTACCCCTAAAAGAGAGTGAAAAGCCTAAACCTCTCTCGCCCTATGGGATAACAAAAGTCTCTGCTGAGTATTACTGCAAAGTCTTTTATGAGCTCTATGGAGTCCCAACCGTAAGCTTGAGATACTTCAACGTCTTTGGGGAGAGACAAGGGTATAACCAGTATGCCGGGGTTATAAGCATCTTTATCAACAGAGCCCTTAAAGGAGAACCTCTCATTATCTACGGCGATGGAAGGCAGACTAGAGATTTCATCTACGTTAAGGATGTTGTCAAGGCCAATATACTCGCAGCTGAGAGCAGTAGAGCTAACGGTAAGGTCTTCAATGTTGCAAGGGGAGAGAGAACAACAATAGTTGAACTTGCGCTTAAGATAATTGATGCAACAAATTCCCCAAGTTCAATCATCTTTGACAAACCAAGACCGGGAGATATAAGGCACAGTCAGGCAGATATAAGTGAAATAATGAAGCTCGGTTTTAAACCGGAGTACTCACTTGAAGAAGGCCTTCTGAAAACGGTGGAATGGTATAGGGAGGGAATCCAATGAGGAAAATAATCCTCACCCCTGATTCCAAGCTTTCATTTCTAAAAAGAAAAACAAAAAAGCTCGTACATTCTTTTTCCGAGAGTATTATCATAGAAGATAACCTTCTCATTCTCCCCAGGGAAGAGAAAATTAAAAAAGGAATCCTCTTATGTTCTAGCAGTGCAACACTCAGAAGATATAGGGGAGGAGTGCAGTACGGAAGTATGCTACTTTCGGTTTCAAGAAAGTTTAGAGAGGAAGAAGAAACTACATCAAGAGAGCTATTCTTAGAACCAGAGGAGTACCGAATTGAAGTGGACGTTAGTGGTGCTGGAAGACTCGAAGTGCCCGGGTTCAGACTTGATAATGGAATTTTGATTCTCTACATAACTCCGAATTATGTATTTCAATTTCCCCAGGGAAGCATAACAATTTATGGTTCCGAAGATTTTGTGCAAATTACTCTCATTCCAACTAAATTTGGCTTTAAAGGTAAAGTTTCACTAAATCTCGAAGATGCTGAGGAGGTGGAAGTAATACTTAAAGGGAATAACACGAGGGAATTACTTTTCTGGGGATGTGAAGAGGGAGAATTTGACTATGAGTTTATCAAAGAGCCTATTCTACTAATCTCCCATGAAAGTTTGATCACTCCAAAAGAACTTGCAAATGTTCTTGGAGAAGTCTCCTTGATAAGTGGACATGGAGAGTTTGAACTTGAAACCAAGCTCAAGTATCCCTTAAAAAAAGACATGAGGGAAAGTATAAAATTTAGAGTAGTTTTAAGCTGAGGTAGGATTAATTTCCTCTCCAATCTGGGGGATCAAGCTTTCATGTAATAAAAGAAAGTATTAAATTGGAATACTTTCAGAAAAGAGAAAAGCAAAATCACTTCTTGGGGACCTTAAACCCCATGGCCTGCTGTTGCTGAAGTTTTTGGGCTTTTTCCGCCAAACCCTGAAGCTTGTGCTCTAGCTGATGAAGTGCCTCTTGGGTCTTGGCAATGGCACTTTCATATTCCTTGATTCTCTCAGCGAGGTAGGTTATAGCATCATCTAAACTCTTCTCAATTGCATAACCAGCGCCGACACTAACAATGGCATTGCTCTTATCTTCCACCCTTCCCTTTAAGAAAGAGCCTGCACCTATAGGCACCAAAATCTCTGGTTTGTCATCTTCAACATTCTTAAGGCCTTCAAGAGTTTCCTTAACAGCTTGAAACTCATTCCTCCCAAGGTTTAAAAGCTCGAGGTTTTGGGCCAAGAGCTGGGCCTGTCCCTGTAAAAGTTGATATTCATAAGCTAATCTCTCAAGTTGCTCATTCCTTTCACTCATTTCCACCACCACAAAGAATAATTAAAGAAGTTTTTAAGGGTGTTGGTTAAAAAAGATAAAGGACTAAGCGAGTTCCAAGCTAAGCCTCTTAACGACAGGATTCTCGGCTTCCTCGGGTTCTATCTCTTCAATGCTCTCAATGAAGATCTTTGCCCTCTTGACATGATGCTTACTTCCAATGTCTGAGAAAACAAGTTCTTTAATGTCTTCTGGCTTTAAAGCTCTGTATTCCTTGGTAAACCTGAATTTTTTCCCTTCTTTTTCAAATGTTCCTTTAACACGGAATATCTTAACCTCCATTGCTCCTCACCCCAAAAATCCAAGCGCTTCTTCAATCTTAACTATCTCAGGACCAGACGTAAGGTGGCCAACCACAACACCAAAGGAATTTGCAATCATGCATGAGCCCACAAAGGGCACACCCATGTTGGCAGTTCCTACATAGAAATCAACGTTAAATAAGCCTTCAAGCCATTCAAGCTCTTCATCAGTTGCTTCAGGATGAACCAAGCCACCTTTGTTAGTAACTACTCCTACACTTCCAACAGCATGGTAGTTTGCTATTATACCTCTCTCTACCTCAACATCAAAGATGTCCTCAAACTGCTTTGCCTCTTCCCTTGTGAACTTTGCACTGACTAATGCCGCTTTATCATTTACGAGTATAAGATTCCCAAAGGCCGTTAACTTGCTTAAGACTGGTTCAATGATAATATCTGATCCATTTTCCTGCAGAGAGGTCTTAATTTTATCAAGCTCTGCATCCCATATATAGTAAGGCACCACAATTGCTCTTGAATTAGCCGCAGCAAATATACCTACTATCCTAGACTTCATTATGCTTGTTTCTATAAGAGGGACTTTTAAGACTTCTCTCAGCACAGTGAGCTTCTTTTCTTGGAGGCCTTCCCTAACCAGCACAAATTTATCAGTGGCTAGCCCAAAAACTCCAAGGT
>QMUE01000225.1 GCA_003663535.1 Thermococci archaeon | reverse complement strand
CTCTTGCTAGTAGTAATGAGTGCTTCAACAATTTGAAAAGTAGCCGGCGATTCCCTCGTTGGAGGGATAGC
This sequence comes from Thermococci archaeon, assembly GCA_003663535.1. Lineage (GTDB taxonomy): Archaea > Methanobacteriota_B > Thermococci > Thermococcales > Thermococcaceae > Thermococcus_A. The sequence goes on along the minus strand of QMUE01000225.1, from coordinate 3,255 downwards.
CGGTAGTGGCCGTGTGAACCGGCCTGTGAGAGTGAGGCTACCGGCAACGGGATGCCGGATGAACTCTCACGAAGCCCCACCCGTTAGGGCGGGGTAGTTCACTCTTTCTCCAATATAACTGCAGTTCCATAAGCGAATATTTCTGCCGCTCCAGAAGCAACAGCAGAAGTCATGAATCTTACTCCGATAATTCCATTTGCCCCTCTTTTTTTAGCATCTTGAATCATTCTTTCAAGGGCCACTTCTCTCGCTTCAGCAAGCATTTCGGTATATTCCTTTACCTCGCCACCAGCGATGTTTCTTAAACCTGCCAAAATGTCCTTTCCAAGGTGCTTTGCCCTTACAGTTGCACCTCTTGCGACACCGAGAACTTTGACCACTTTATATCCAGGCACATTTTCAGTTGTAGAAATAATAAATTCCTCCATTTTGACCACCTCATACTTCAAACTTCAAGATAGTTTTTCTCTTCAAAGCTTAAATACCTTTCTTGAATAAAGAAAAATATGGTGAGGAAAAATGGAACTAACTCATGTTAATGAAAAAGGTGTCAAAATGGTGGAAGTAGGACAAAAAGAGGTAGTATTCAGAAAAGCTATTGCAAAAGGTAGAATAAGGTTAAAACCAGAAACCATACGGCTTATTCAGGAGGGAAAAACCAAGAAAGGGAATGTGATAGCTAGTGCTCAGATTGCAGGTATTTTGGCCGTAAAAAGAACTTGGGAGATAATTCCATTATGTCACCCTATCCCATTAACTGGAGTTGATATAATATTTGAATTTGGGAAGGATTACATAGAAGCAACGTGCGAAGTTAGGGCTTACTACAAGACAGGTGTGGAGATGGAGGCTTTAACAGGTGTGAGCGTGGCTCTATTAACAATCTGGGACATGGTTAAGGCTGTGGAAAAAGATGAAAAGGGCCAGTATCCATTTACAAGGATTGAGGATATTAGAGTCGTTGAGAAAATAAAAGAATGAACCGAAGGATTTAGAAAATAGTTTTATGTATGTAATAAATAGAGTTGTAGTAAGGTCAACTACCCCTCCCTGATGGAAGGGGTTTGTAGGTGATTCCAATGCGGAACCCCTACATCAGGCTGGTTGACAGCAGCCCTGCCAAGGGGAGCCAGCTCCCCAAGGCAACGCTTGGAGTCTCATTCCCACACAGCCGTTTCTCCCAGAGAGGGAGTGCCTTACGGGATCAACTCCTTAAGGATTAGACGTGCTCATGTGTTTAAAAACTTAACGGAGGTGAGAAGCCCGCTTTCCTCCCCACCCTTACAGATGGGGTCTCCAGCGGGCGCGTGAGATGAAGTTAAACTCTGAAGCCAAAGCCATTTATAAAGGCATAAGAGATGAAATAAAAAGTCGAATACAGCTCAAAGAAAGCTTAGTCTATCTTGAGAAGTTTTCCCCCACGAATAACAAAGAGGAGATTATAGGAAGACAGGAATATTTGAAGAAAAACCTTCCAAAAATCAGGCCAGAGCTTAAAGAATTTCTTGCTAAAATAAGACCCATTAGGTTCAGAAGAGATTATTTACATGATAGGCTCCTTGTCGTTGATGATAGTGAATTAGAAAAAGCACGAGCCTTAGAAGTTTGTGATGTCTCTTCTGAACCTTTAGATGGCTATACTATTATGCTGGGTACCATTGGATATGGAATTGATGTGAGTCTTTCAATTGCTGAAATTGCTCCTGAGCTTTATATCTTGCCATTATGGGAAAACAAAGATGTTTTAAAAGCATTATCAAATATAAAGGCCCTCTTAGGAGAGGATACTGTTTCAAATGAAATACTTGTACATTTAAGGGAAATAGAGAATGTGATGAAAAAGAGAAAGTTATTGAGTGAACTTGATGAAATAGTGAGAGAGGAAGAAAAACGCCTTAACGAGCGTATTGAGGAACTATTAAAAGAATTCAGCCTAACACTTAGTGGGAAAGACCTACTGGATTTTCTAAAGAAGTTAAAAGAGGGGGATTATGAATCAATTTTCTCTCATTTTTCCCAAGTTGAGAACAAGATTCTTGAAGAAATGGTTAAAAGCGAAGAGCGATTGAGCAATTTGCTTGAAATTGATGTGGAGATATTCTCGAGGGAGAGTCTCTATCCAGTTGAGGTTCCTACTGAGCGAATTGAGGCCATGGGGAGTGAGCTTGAGAGAGAAATAAAGATGGAGATTTATTTAAAGAGTCGTGAGGTTTTGAGAAAAATAAGGCCTTTAATACCTCAACTTAGAGAGGAGCTAAAAAGGGCTTATGAACTGGAATTTTTGAGGGCCGTTAGTGAATTTACCCAAGGTTTCACTTTTCCAGAGCTGATTGATGGAGGCATTGGGTTTATCAATGGCAGGCATTTGTTTATTAGGAATCCCCAACCAGTGAGCTATGCTGTTGGAGAGGTTGTTCATTTAAACGGCCTGGATGGTGAAAGAGTGGTAATATTAACGGGAGCGAATAGTGGTGGGAAAACTTCGCTACTGGAGCTCATAAGTCAAATAGTGATCTTGGCCCATATGGGTTTCCCAGTTCCTGCGGAAAAGGCATGGGTAGAGCCTCTAGACGAGCTATTCTTCTTTAGGAGGAAGCGCTCTTCCTATGGAGCAGGAGCATTTGAAACTGCTCTGCGTTCATTTGCCCGTTCCCTCGTAAAAGAAGGTAAAAAGCTCATCCTTATAGATGAATTTGAGGCGATAACCGAACCTGGGGCTGCTGTGAAGATCATTGGTGAACTTTTGAAGATAGCACATGAAAGGGAGTTTTACGTTGTGATTGTCTCGCACTTAGGAGAAGACTTAGAGAGGGAACTTCCCTTCGCGAGGGTCGATGGAATCGAGGCCCAGGGATTGGATGAGAATCTTAACTTAATAGTGGATAGGCAGCCCAAATTTGGAGTATTAGGAAAAAGCACTCCTGAGCTTATTGTGGAAAGACTAGCAAAGAAAAAGCGTGGGAAGGAGAAAGAGATTTTTGAGAGAGTGTGGAAGGCTTTTAAGGACTAACCCTTAACCCAACTCCTCTCCCTGTATCTGCCACGGCTCTCGATTTCGTCTAATTTCGCTTCAACTTCTTTCCTCTTCTCTGGGCCTCTAATCTCTTCATAGCCCTTTAAAACCTCTTCAAACCCTTTTTCAAACCACTTGTAATGCGTGCTCTCCATAGCCCTTCTGAGAAGATGGAGATCAACACCTTGGGCCTCAAGAGATGAGTCGAATTCAGCAAGGCCAAAATCGATGAAGTAGATTTT
>QMUE01000224.1 GCA_003663535.1 Thermococci archaeon | reverse complement strand
CAATTGAGTCAATAAAGTCTCACTGGGGAGATGTCACTACTGAGTATACAGAAATTATAACATTGGCCACAATCCGCAATGACAATTTGATTCCCGTGCCAATAACCAAACTTCGCTATTTAGTTGAGATGAATGGGGTTAGGATTGCTGAAGGTTCGAGTAATGTTGCGACTATTATACAGCCAAAGTCTGATGCAACACTCACGTTTGTTACTAAATTGGACAATAGAATGGTTGATGATTGGTGGGTTAGTCATATAAAGAATGGTGAAAGAACTAAAGTTAGGGTAGTCTTGCAACCAGTTATTGAAGTTGGGGGTAAGGAGTTAGTGTTCACCTTGGCCGAGGGAGAATCGGAGTTCACTACTAACTTGCTCGGAGGTTAAACTTTTTGCTTTTTTTCAATTTTGGGATTAAATTATCTTCACCGACTAACCAAGAAGTATCTTCAGTTGTTTCAAATGTTCAATCTTCTAAAAACCGACAAAGTTATTTGAGGTTCCATGCCTCACGCTCTGAGATCTTAAAGACATAGGCATAAAATTTGAACAAGAAAATCGGAAAGTTTTTCAAGATTCTTAATCTTATCAACCCCATGCTTTTTTGTTATACCTAATGAATTGCTTTTTGATGTCCGTTGGATTTAACCCGTAGTAGTATCCCTCTATTGTGGATTTATCCAGATGGAGTATATCGATTTCATTGACAGGTTCGTCCGTGTGCAAGGTCAAAATTCCCATACATCACACTTCCTTTAAAACTTCTAAAGCCTCGTCTAGATGTCCTTGATGGCGACACTTTCTAGCATACGATATGATGTTCTCCAAGTAAATCCTGATATCTGTAAGCTTCTCTAGTTTCTCATCAATTTTTGCGATTGTCTCTGGATCGTTGGACTTGTGTCTTAGCCTTCTCAGGTGCGAGATTTCGGATTTACATTCTAACAGTGATTTTTGTACTTTCCTGAGCAAAGTGTAATACTCCTCAATACTTGGTTTTGAGAGTTCCATACGTAAAAACATGACTCACCCTTATTCATTAGTATCTTGACATTCATAAGATTTTTGTGAGAAAATTTTTATTTACATAAGGTCCATGCCGTCTGTCACCAAATTTTACATGTATTGGCTAGATGAAATGATGCTTAAACATTACTACTACTTTTCGTATTATAAAAGCAGAAAGAATATGACGTTTTGCTTAGCTTGTAGATATTTAAAAACGTGATGTACCGTAATTAAAGGTTATTAAAAAGTATCCAAAGATTGTGAAACCAAAACACTTTATTACAGTTTCAGGAAGGTACGTAGAAGAAAGAGAGTATCAAGAAATACAAAAGCAGCTTTAACTCTCAGCCACAAACAATATGCCAGCAACAATATGGGGTTTAACCCCTTTGGCTCCCAGTTCTTCTTTCTTTGCCTCAAGCTCCTCTTTCCGCGCTGGAATTCCGTACTTTTGAATTAACCTTTCACAAGCTGAGATAATTTTCTCAACACTCATATTTGGATTTATCTCTCTAAGTGCTCTTGCAAACAACTCATGATTTGCATAGCCCCATTTAACCAAGTCTATTAATCTTCCGAGATATTCTTTCTCGGATTCTTTCTTGCTCTTGCTCATTCTGTTGTACAGCTTTCCAAGTACCCTTTTCACATTTTTTGGATGCTTCATCCTTTTCTTTAACGTTAGACTGCTCTCCTTGATTACCCTAAGCTCTTCAAAATCTCTTAAAACCTTGCCTGCAACTTCATAATAAACACTCATCTCTTTAAATTTGTTGAATGGCTTTGTGTTTTCATTTAATTTTGTGATTTCTAATAGTTCCTCTAAGGAAATGTTTTGCTGGATCCAAGTATCTCCCTGCTTTTTGTAGATGAAGTACTGAGAAATAACACCATCACTACACACAAAAAAGGCATAGTAGTCCTTACCTTTGTATTTAGCCACGCTCCTCATTGAATACCTTTTTGTTAGCTCCTCAAAGCGTTCTTTGTTGTTCTCTTTAAATTCTCTAACAAGCTTTTCAGCCAATGTTGTTACTGAAAGAATATCCGTAGTAGTTTCAAGAGCGTCAATTTGCCCCCTGTAAATAGCTTCAATTGCTGAAGGGTTCCATTCTTCACTTTCTTCAAGAATCTTGCCATCTGCGCCCAAAGCATTGTTGAACTCAGCTATTCTCCTTCTGACTTTTTCAAGCAGACCCAAGTTTTCTTCCAAGGCTTTTTCTGGGAAGAAGTTGTAGACCAATATTTCCTCGTGTTCTGTTCCAATCCTATCAACTCTACCAATTCTCTGGATTAATTTTATCGGCGTCCAGTGAAGGTCATAATTAACTACAACATTGGCATCTTGGAGATTCAAACCTTCGCTGAGTATGTCTGTGGATGTAAAGATGTCAATCTCATCCTCCGTTTCATAGTTGTTGGATTTAGGTGCAAAACGTCTAATTTTATCCAGTATTCCCTTTGTATTAGAGCTTACCATCTCAATTTTGTGATTTTGGGTGTAACCAAGTTTTTCTAATCCCCTGTAAATCCACTGGACTGTCTCTTCGAATTCACTAAAGATTAGAATTTTTCTTTTTTGATATCTTGTTAGGTCATCTATCAGTGATGCTAATTTTAACAATTTTGGGTCTTTCCACGGCTTCGCTTCAAGATCTTCCTTGAGAGGCTTCAACACTTTTTCCATAGCTTTAAGCTTCTTCAAATCATACTCTAAATCAGACATCAGCCGTTTTATGTCAAAAGCACCAGCTTTGTATTCTGACTCCTTCTTTTTCTTGTAATCTTCAATGAACTCTTCTATCTCTTTGTCACTTAGGACATGTGGTTCTCTACCACGTATTTTGCCTAATAAAACATCGCTAAATTCATCGCCAGCAGGGATAAATCCCCGCTTCACAAACCTCAGGAAGTTCTCTGTTTTAATTATATCCCTCTTGAGAGTCTGATACATTGAGTACCAAGAACTCTCAAGACGTTTTAGGTAGAGTATTCTTTCTAATCCTCTCAAATTCCTTCCAGCAACGGACAAATCAGAGTATGGATTCTTGTCTTTAAATTGTGGCTTAACGTAATCATGGAGGGCAAACCTCGCATACTTCATTGAATTTATGCCTGCTAAGAATAAAGTGTAAATATCAACTGGTTCGATAGTTGAGCCTTCTGAAATTTCCTCTACAATCTCTTTAGGGACTTTTTCTATTGGATAAACTTCGGATATTTTGTATTCAATAACGGATAACTCTCTCTTTGGGAAACAGAGCTTCTTTCTCCCAACTTTAATGCAGTTGTCTTTTCTTCCATAAACCTTCAGGATATCAT
>QMUE01000223.1 GCA_003663535.1 Thermococci archaeon | reverse complement strand
TTTTTCCCCAAGGGAATTTTGGATTAAAGGCTTTGTCACTCTTCAAGTAAAACATCGTGAACTTTCTTCCCCTTTCTCAACTTTCTCACTTTCTCCTTAGCTTCCAAACGCTTTAGAATCTCATACAACTTTTTATTCCCCATTTTCAGGTGGGAAACTAACTCGCTTGGGGAAGTGTAACCCTGCCTTAAATAGTCCAAAACTAGGATTTCCTTATCTTTTGATTCTAACTTTTCCACGGTGGAATATTCGGAATAAGCCTCCAAGTCCTTCAACTTATCATAAACAGCCATTACAAGTTTGGATAAACTTTCCAACTCCCTCTCCATGATTTTCTTATCGGCCTTATCTTCCAAGGCCCTTTGGATCTCAAGGAGCTCTTTAAGTGTGTCCTAGTACTCCTTGGCCAAGTCTTTAACTTCGGCTTCCAAGGTCTGGAGTTTACTTTCCAACTCATTAAATCTCTTAGCATAATCTCCCGGAATCCACTCTCTCAACCCCATAACAACACCGAGAGAATTAGAGTCTCGTAATATATAGGAGTTTTGGGTGCTTGTTATGATAAGCCCTCAGGGAGAATACTCTAAAACCTTTCAATCACAATAGGTGGATGAGTGAACTTAAATCCTCTAATGGGAACTAGAGTTTTGTATTCATGCACCGACTCACACTCAAAAATGATGATAAAAATGAGGGTGGTCTCTAGGGGACTAAGCTGATAGAGGTTTAATAAACCTCCGCCTCGGTGATATAATAGACTTTACGCTTCTTCTTTAAAGTCTTTGTGAGACCCTCTCTTTCCAACTCGGTGGGGATTTCATAAAGCTTCTTATTGCCAAAGGGAACCATAGATTTGAGTCCCTTGGGAGTGTTGTAACCTTCCCTAATGAGCCTTATAACCAACTCTTTTTTGTCCTCATCATCCGCTAATATTTGGTCTCTTTGGAGACTAATTTCTAAGCCTTCCATTTTCATTATCAAACTGTCTAAAGTTTGTATGAGAGAATTTAGCCTTAGTCTCACATCTTTCAAATCATCCTTATCTGCCTTATCATTGAGGGCCTTGAGTAGGCCTTGAAGTTCATCCCTCACCTTGAGGTTGCTTTCCTTGAGGCCCTTAACCTCGGCCTTGATCTCAACCTTCCTAACACTAATCCTCCCTGGGTTAATTATCAGCGTGATTGATAAGTTATTCTCCCTCAATGAAGTGATCACTCTAGGAGTGTGGACTATTCTAGTAAGCATTGGCGCTTACACATCCACTCAATTATTCTCCCCAAACAACACCGCTCAGTATTTATTGGGTGGTGTGATGGCAGAAAGGAACTAATGAGGCCGTTGATTATTAAGCCGATTGATTTTTCTCCTGCACTCTTCCGCAAGAACTTGAAGAAACCCTTGCTCATACTATTCCCCTACTTGAGCTTGACTGGAAGATTTTTAGAGTTTTTCTAATAAAGGGTTTGGGTTTTCATAACTTTCTAAGACTGTATGAGTAGTCATTCTCTCTATTTCTGGAAATTTCTGGAGCGTATTATATAAAAAAGAGCTTAATTCTTCTGTGTTTTTAAAAAATGCCCTAACTATTATATCAGTCTCTCCTGTAATATCCCAAACATGAGTAACGTTTGGTAGTGGGGATATTTTTTTGGCAATTTTTTGTGAAAGCGATCTATTTGCTTTTATTTCTATAAGTGCTTCAACACTATATCCTAACTTTTTATAGTCTATATCTATTGTAAATCTCCTAATTATGCCTTCTCTTTTCATAGCTTGTATCCAATTATGGCATGTAACAGAACTAACTCCACACATCTTACCTAATTTTCCATACTTTTCTCTGGAGTTTCTATACAGTTCTCTAAGTACCTTTAAATGTAATTTATGTAATTTAAAATTCTTCATAAATTTACCACCTAATGTTAGTTTTAGCTTAAAATTCTTAAATTTTTCGCTATCTTTTTTTACTATAATAGTTTAATAGTTACAAATATTTATAACTTTTAAAGTCCCCTATATATTGGGTGATAATAAAATGAAAATAGATCTATCTTCGCTACATTTTGAAGAAGCACCTAAACTAGTGACTGAAATACCTAGTCCAAAGTCTAAAGAAATCCTTAAAAAACAACGTCTTTTTGAAGGTAATGCCGTCTCTTATTCGCGTGGAATTCCCGTTGCGTTTGAAGAAGCTAAAGGCGCTACATTAAAGGATGTGGATGGGAACATATACATAGATTTCTTTGGTGGAGCTGCAGTACTCGGTGCGGGACACTGCAATCCAATAATTCTTGACGCTGTGAAAAAGCAAGAAGAAAAGTTAATCCACACCCTTGACCTTGCGACGGAAGTCAGAGAAGAGCTTGCAGAGAAATTAGTAAAACTCGCTCCAGGAGAATTGAAAGACAATGCAAAGGTTTTATTTGGAGGCCCTACAGGATCTGATGCAGTAGAAGCTGCTGTAAAATTGGCAAAATATAATACTGGAGCCCATGTAATGATTTCATTTGAAGGAGGTTACCATGGCATGAGTGGTAATGCCCTTGCTTTGACTGCTGATACGTTTTTCAAGAAAAAGTACATGCCAATGGGACAACCGGTTCATTTTGCTCCATATGCTTATTGTTATAGGTGCCCATTTGGGTTGGAGTATCCAGATTGTGACTTAGCTTGTGCAAAGTACCTTGATCATGTGCTAAGCGACCCTGCCTCGGGAATATGTGATGTGGCGGGAATTATAATAGAACCTATCCAGGGAGAAGGAGGTAGCATTGTACCTCCAGATGAGTTCCTTGTAGAAATAAGAAAAATAACAGAAGAACACTCGATTCCTTTGATAACAGATGAAATCCAATCTGGAATGGGGAGAACAGGAAAACTTTTTGCTTCTGAACATGCAGGGATTACCCCCGACATAGTTACCGTTTCGAAAGCTTTGGGTGGAGGGATCGGTTTTCCAATATCTGGGGTAATCTACAAAAAAGAGCTTGACGTGTGGCATCCTGGAGCTCATATCGGAACATTCAGGGGATTCCTTCCCGCAATGGCTGCAGGGATAGCTTATCTTGAGTTTCTGAAAGAAAATAACATCTTAGAGCACGTAAGTAATCTCGGAAAATATATGCTAAAACGGCTTAAAGAATTGGAAGAAGAAAGTAAAATTGTGGGTGAAGCTAGGGGAAGAGGTCTCATGTTAGGAGTAGAGCTGGTATATGACGAAAAGACAAAGAAACCCGCTCCAGAACTTGCGAAAGAGCTTAGAATTGAATGTGTCAAGAGGGGAGTTATTATAGAAGTTGGGGGTCATTACCACAATGTAGCTAGAATCCT
>QMUE01000222.1 GCA_003663535.1 Thermococci archaeon | reverse complement strand
TTTTAACCATTCCCAACCATCTATTCCCATTTTGTCAATGTACTTAACTAGTTTGTTTGCTTTCTGCAAAACACCCTCGGCAATTACTAAAATTGCTCCGCCTCTCAGGTAATTTGTCTCCACCCCCGGAACATTTCTATGACTAACCTCAACATTGTCCGTAGTTTCTCCAGTAATCTCTATCGGTACATTTCTAACAGCTAAACGAACCTCATCTGGAGAAGGATGATATTGGAGTCTGGTAACCGCCCTGTGATAAAGATCGATTTCTTCTACATATCTTTCTACGTGCTCTTCTGTGAGTTTAAACCTATCCAAACCAAGTTTTTTCCTCACATAATCTCCAACAAGAACACTAAGGGCCTGAGCAGTGCCACCACTACTTCTGATAGGGCCTGCGTAATAAACAGATAGGTAATTCGTGCCATCCTCATTTTTCTTTATTTTAACGTCGGCTATTCCTTCCAAGGGAGCAGAAACAATACCCTCTGTAAGAATAGCTAAAGCTGTTCTAACACATTGATCAGCAAGCTGTTCTTTGTTTTCAAACTTCTCAAACTTTCCTTCTATTATCTCATCAACGACTTTGAGGGCAGCAAGTTCTTTGCCGTATTCTTTTACAAGAGATCTAATTCTTTCAGCGACGCCTTTGGGGCCTACAAGGCTTTCAACTCTTCCAGCCATATCCGTTGCTTGAGGAACCTCAATTTCTTTTGTGGGATCTTTCCCCTGAGAACGAGCCTTTTCAGCTATTTCATACACTTTATCAATCTCTCTCCGCAGGAATTCAAAGTATTTTTTCATCTCTTCACTGTAAATTTTCATGTTATTTCACCTCAAACATCACACCATTTTGTAAAATCAACTATCATTCTCAACCTAGCAGTCTCTACATCTATAATCGGAACTTTTGCTGGTGTAGGAACTATGTTAACCATTTTTTGGAATTCGGTCTGAGCTTGCCATGTACCAGAATTTATTAAAAAAACACCCCTATAGATCTGATAATCAAGAACATGAACGTGACCCATTTGTACTAAATCTGGAACGCTTTCGATTACAAGCAAATCTTCAGAATCTGGGGCTATGGGTACTTTCCCACCAAAAGTAGGCGCAACATGTCTAAGCTTTAAAAGCTCCACCATAGGCTTTACCGGCTGATGGTGACTCATGTTGGGAACATAGCTAACTACATCTTCTATTCCCCTGCCATGGACGATTAAAAATTCTCTACCATGAAGGTCAATTACAGCAGGATTGCTTATTATAACGGCATTCTTTAACCCATAGAGAGGTTTGGCATAATCTCTATAAAATTCCGGTTGGGGCAAAGCCATTCTTGCAGCATCGTGATTTCCAGGGCCAATGAACATGGTTATATGGTCGGGGACATTTGAGAGAAGGTTTGCGAGGGCCTCATATTGATCAAAAATATCCGGGATACTGAGTTCATTATATTGGCCCGGATATATACCGATTCCATCAACAACATCGCCAGCTATTATGAGATATTTTATTCTGCTAACAATTTCCTCCTCAGCTCTACTATTTACATGACCATTGAGCCATTCTATGAACTTCATAAATGCCTTCTCACAGAACTTATCGCTCCCTACGTGAATATCACTTATCAAAGCGGCGTACACTTTCTCCTCCAGTGGTGGCTTTTCTTTTTTATAGATGGGAATGTCTGGAAGATATATTCTGTCTGCAAAAAAGATCCCTCTCTTCGAATATCTCCCCCTAAACGCAACGACACTGTCAGGCATTATTTCAAATGCCTTTTTGTAATCTTCTCTGTCCCTTCCGATAAACACCTTCATTATTCCACTGCTATCTTCCACCTCAAACATATAACCGTTTCTAGTCTCCCTTTTGGAGTTTACAAGGCCAATTATCGTTATATCACCTTCCGGGTTAATATAACTAAGCTTTCCAATGTCAATAACTCCAGAAACCTCGGGATTTTCCCGGAGGATCTTTCTCATCTTTTTTAACCTGCTTTTGAAATAATTCTCGTAGACTTTTACTATAATCTCCCCTTCTTTAGTAGTACTACTTCTTGCCTTTGGAGGGGTAACCTTAACATCCCTAACGTCGAATTTGATATTATACTCCGGCTCCATAGACTTTGCAATAAACTTAAAGCCCTCTTTTGGAGTAACTTTAAAATCAGCATAAACCGAGTAAGTCTTTTTCTCCTCCGGGATCTCTTCCTCCTCAGCAACTATAGGAACCCCATACTCCTCAAAAATAATTTTCCTTTCCACTTCCCCATTTCCACCATTTTCTTCTTCACTGCTTTCACTCCCAAAGTTCCCTGTAATTCCCTCTTGAGGAGCTTCAATAGGTTCCTCAACTTCTGATGGGGCCTCTTCAGGTACTTCCAAACTTTCTTCCGCTCCACTCTCCTCAAGAACCTGTGCTTTTTCCACAACTTTGGTTTCTTCGGAAATGGCTGAAGTTCCAGAGGGTAGTTCAACGCTTTCTTTCACCATCCCAGTTGGTGCTTCAACTTCACTAACAATGCCTGAGGTTTCTAAGGCCTCTTGTTCAGCTCCCTCTACAGTTCCCTCCGCTTTCTCACTCTTCTCTACAAATAAGAACTTTTCTAAATGATTGGGTTGAGAGATAATACCTTTGGATTTTAAAAATTCCTCAGCTATAATTTGATCAATTACAAACGTTCCTCTTGCTTTTGCAAATTTAATTAGCTCCGGAAGACCAAAATCCTTATTATAGTGCTCCGATAAAAGAAAATATGCTGGGGGAGTTATTAGGTAATTGTTTGATATTAACCCCCTCACCAGTTCATCCATAAAACAACCTCCTCTGCTTGAGCATGCTCACTGAAATTAATGGCCTCAATGTTTCTTCAAAGCGGTATATGTTTTTAACTTTATAGGGTGTGATGTTAAGCCTTATTTCTTTTGTCCTTCCATAGCGACCCTTGCTCACAACCTTGGCATTTACTATGCCCAGCATATCAAGTTCATTTATCAAATCACTTATTCTTCTCTGAGTTAGGGGTTCTAAATCTAAATAGTCACAAAGCTCCCTGTAAACGGAATAGACGTCACCAGTATTCGCTGGCAACTCCCCATTCTCATCAAGTAAGACTATTGCATACAAAAGGATTTTTGAATGCAGAGGCAGGGTTTTTATAACTTCCTCCATAGTATCCTGTTCTATTTTCTCCTGGGCCTTCCATACATGTTTTTCTGTAACTTTGGGAGACATTTCTCTCTCTGCTATCTCTCCACTGACTCTGAGGAGATCAAGAGCCCTTCTTGCATCTCCATGCTCTCTGGCAGCCAAAGCTGAACAAAGTGGAACGACAGCATCATCTA
>QMUE01000221.1 GCA_003663535.1 Thermococci archaeon | reverse complement strand
GTTCAAAAGGGAATTGAAAGAGCCAACAAAATCATGATGCCGGCCCTTTTTGTGCTTCTTATCATGTTAACAATAAGAAGCATTACACTTCCCAATGCCTATGAAGGACTCAAATTTTACCTCTTACCTGACTGGAGCAAAATGATGAGCGGAAAAACATGGATGATAGCACTATCACAGATGTTCTTCTCTCTAAGTGTTTTAGGTACTACAATGGTAGTTTACGGAAGCTACCTGAAGGAGAGTGATGACATTCCTCTATCAGCAATAGCAACAGCTTTCGGAGATACAGCAGTAGCAGTCACAGCGGGCTTCTTAATATTCCCTGCAGTATTCTCCTTTGGAGTCGAACCCACAGCAGGACCAGGACTAGTTTTTGTAGCACTCCCCATGATATTCCAAAAAATGCCTGGCAGGGGTACTCTTTGGGATGTTGTTCTTCCTCTTGTTGATATTCGCTGGATTGTCCTCAACAGTTTCAATGCTCGAAGTCTACGTTGATTCAGCAATTACAAAGTTCAATATGAGTAGAAAGAATGCCTCGGTCCTCCTAGGTCTGGCGACCTTCATAGTTGGAGCCCCCTCTGCACTAAGTCCCTCCTACTTTGATTGGATTGCAAACATCTCCACTGTTTATATAGGCCCATTAGGAGCCCTAATAGCAGCTTTAGCATTAATAAGGCTTGGAATAGAGAAGGCCTATGAAGAACTCAGAAAAGGTGCCTTAATAGAAGTCCCAGAAGCCTGGAAACCTTGGGTAAAATACCTTTACCCAATAGTGATAATAGTCATATATATCTCACAGTTTGTACTGGGGTGATAAAATGGACATACTCTACCTCATAGCAATATTTGTAGTATTAATAATATACGGTCCCTTGATATGGGCCCTATACAGGCTTTCAAAAGCTTCCACCCCTTAATTTCCTTTTTGGTGAGCCCTATGGCAATAAAAGACGTTAAAAATATGGGAAAAGATTATGGAAAGGATTTACCAAAAGGAGACTACTTAGACTGCGCCCTCGCACATAACCCATTTGGATGCTCTACACTGGTGGTTGAGGAACTCAAAAAACTTGGTTTTCATGATATACACTTATACCCTAATAATGATGAAAAACTCAAAGAAGCTCTTGCAGAATTCTGGAATGTAAAAAATGACCAGATTTTCCTCGGTACAGGCTCTATGGGATGTCTTCAGAAAATTAATAAGCTTCTCACTCCTGGCTCAGTTGTTCTTGGCTACTCTCCTCAGTTCCTTCCTTATATTAACGACGCCCGTTTGAACGGAGCGGTTTACCACTATGTGCCTCTACTGAGGGAGGAAGATTTTACTATAGATGTTTCCAGAATAATCGCCCAAATCGATGAGAGAACGACCTTCGTCTACGTGGATAACCCAAACAATCCTACCGGCCAGATTTTAAAGCTAAAGGAGATTGAAGAACTTGCAGAAGAAGCCGGAAGAAAGGGCGCTATTCTAATCGTTGATGAAGCATTTGGAGAGTTTATGGAGAAAAAGAATTCCGCAATAAACCTCGAATATCCAAACGTTGTGGTCACAAGGTCATTCTCAAAGGGCTTTGGGCTGGCTGGCCTGAGAATCGGATACTGTGTGGTAGAGGGCAAGGAAATGAGAGAGTTGCTTTTTAAGGTCGATTTTCCATTCTCGATCACAAACATCTCAATACGAGCCGCTCTAAAGGCGCTTGAGGATACAGAATTTTTGAAGAAGACTATCAAGAAGACCAAAAAGAGCAAGGAGAAAACCATAAGAGAGCTTGGAAGAAGGTTTCATATAGCAAAGACTCACAAAACAACCCCAATCTTCCTGTGCGGTGGTCAAAAAGATACATATGGCTATTTCCTTCAGAAAGGAATTCTCACAGTCCCAGGAAGTGAATTCATGAACCTTGATGATTCGTATGTCAGAATAAGAGTGCCGAACGATGTAGATGAGCTTCTAACAAGAATCAGCAGTGCCTAAATTTTATAACTGCCTCCGTATGAGGAGTATGGAGAAACATATCTACCAGAATTGCATCTTCAATTTTATAAAGCCCTTTCAAGTTCTGATAATCCCTGCTAAACGCCAGAGTGTTACACGAAATATAGATTGTATTTTCTGGTTTTCTCGTCTGAGGCTCTGAACACCCTCCTTTTAATACTTTTCGAGGAGAATCGACAGTTACCATATCATAGTTCCTTACTCTCAAAAGCCTCACTCTTCAAAGCAGGATGAGTCACATGCTGCCAGAGGCAACCGCCACGTCTTCCAAAATGTCTATACCAAGATGAACCACAAACTCGTTGTTGATCACAACCTCTAAGCAGAATTAAATAATGGACAAGGGAGATTGTAAAAACCCTACCGTTGTGAATTTGTTATCTAAGCTTAGTACCCCCCATTCCAGAAAAGTAGACACCTATCATAAAAAAGAAGAGCAACACAAGAGGTTTAATCCTCATTTTTCTCATCTAAAGCTTTCCGAGCAGCATTAATATTCCAAAGAGGATAAACAGCACTCCTGCTCCCTTGTGGATAAGCTCAAAAGGTAAGGCGTCACCTATTTTGTCCCCCAATATTGCCCCGATCAAATTAACGGAAACCAATCCGAAAACTGCTCCCAGAAAGGCCTTTATCCATCCATATTTAGAGGCAAAAGCAATTGTCGCTAGCTGGGTCTTATCTCCCAGTTCCGCAAGAAAAATTGCTACAAACACATAAAGGACTTCTTTCAAAAGACCTCCCTCCTTTAAAAAGATAATTAAAAAATCAAAGCTCTTCAAGAGCTTTTTTCATCCTTGCCATTGCTTCCAATAAGTTCTCTTGGCTTGTAGCATAGCTGATTCTTATGTAACCCTCACCATTGGGTCCAAAGGCAGTTCCTGGGATAACTACTACTCCAGCCTTATCTAAAAGCCACTCTGCAAACTCCTCACTCTTCATTCCAGTTTCCGTTATGTTTGCGAAAACGTAGAACGCACCCTTGGGTTCAAAAGCTTTTATATAAGACATTTCTTTCAAGTGCTCTAGAACTAATTTTCTTCTCTTCTCGTACTCTTTCCTCATTTCCTCTACAGCCTCCCAGCTTGCTTCTTCTCTAAGCGCGGCCACTCCAGCCACTTGGACAAATGAAGCAACATTTCCAATGATGTAAGCATGAAGCTTTATCATGTCCTTGATGACATCTTCAGGGGCGATTGTAAACCCTAATCTCCATCCAGTCATTGCAAAGGTCTTTGAGAAACTATTCGCCAATATAGTGTTATCTGAAGCATATTTCATCATTGGCACGTGCTTTGCTCCATCATAAAGGAAGTGTTCATACGGTTCATCACTAAGAATG
>QMUE01000220.1 GCA_003663535.1 Thermococci archaeon | reverse complement strand
TATCAAGTTCCTCTGAAAAGTACTTTGGTTCGCTAACAAGCTGTGAGAATACTTCCTTCTCAAAATCGGATAATATCTCATCTAAAAGCTCGTCAACGGTTTTCGTTGGATCCACCCCTATAGCCTCTGAGGACACTCTATTATTGAAATTGTAATATGCGAGACCCCAATCCTTCAGAAGGTCATAGAACTCATTTACATGAACCCCCCCTCTAACAACCCCTTCAAGAGTTATAATAACTATACTATCCCTTTCAACATGATCTCTAATCTCAGAGACCTTATTTTTAAGTTCTGATTTGGAATTTCCCTTTATCAGAACGTTGTAGAACGGCCGAGTGTTTATCTCTACAAATTGAGGTTCAAAGTCTTCAACAATGTAAAAACCCTTAATATTCTCTTCAAGCTTTTTGATAGTTACTTTCCTATCATAAACTATCCTGTGACTCGCCTCTCTAATTTCAGTTCTCTCCAGAGAACCGGGATATATAATATCCCCTGAAAGCCCACTTTCTTCTTTCTTAAGTTCTTTTTTCATGTGAATATGGCCCAACGCATAATATCCAAACCCATCGGGTATTTCACTAAGCTTTAAATCAAAAGCATCTTTATATGGTGTACCTTCGGCGAGATAATCAATAGCCTGATGGAGCATTAAGATCGAATTGGGCCGTCCCTTGAAAAGAGTCTTCAATATATTCTGACCATTTTTGATAAGTTGCCACCTGTTGTTATGCCTTAATCCGTAAATCTCAATATCTCCAAAAACCCCATAAACAAGGTATAAATTTCCCTTTTTAATGCTCCTCTGAAACTCACCCTCTCTTGGAGTTTTCTTTATTCCTATGGTGTAAATCAGGCCCAAGTGTTCAAGTAAGTCATAGATTGAAGTCTCTCTTATTGTCTTATCATGGTTTCCTTCTATTGCAAAAACCGGTATATCTTTTTTCTTTGCAGCACTCAATACTTCCACCGCATCCCTAATAGCCCTAGGGGAAGGTTTACTGACATGAAAGAGATCACCTGCAAGAAGGATAAAATCAACTTTCTCTTCTATTGCCCTTTCTATGGCCTGCTTAAATGCTTCAAGATAATCTCTATATCTAAAAGGTTGCTGAAACTGTTCTCTCCCAAGATGAGGGTCTGCTATATGGGCAAATTTCATTATCATTCACCTGCAAGATCTTCCAAGTTTATTTCACTTTCTTCTTCTATCTCTCCCCATTCTTTCACAATATCAATGTCTCCTCCACCGTAATAACCGTTAAAATCTTCTTTAAAGCTGTATATCTTCACCATGGCCGGCAATGGTATTGCAAAGCCCACAATGACTGCTTCACCAATCCCAAGTGAGGCTATATCTGAAAGTAAATCTTCACTTATCTGTTCGCTTGCTTGCTGTACGTACCTTTGGTCATGTGGTTCAACCAAACGAAGGATTATTTTTGTATTTGTTTGGCTCAATATATCATCATCGAGTTTTTTGGGTCTTTGAGAGACTATTCCCAAGCCTATACCAAATTTTCTCCCTTCTCTAGCTATTTTGCCTAACCAGTGGGCAGCCTGGGTTTTGTGTTCACGGGGTGCGAAAATATGGGCCTCTTCGACTATAACAAGGATTGGTTTTGTTAGTGCTGGAAACTTTTCTTTAGTTTCCTTTATTTTTGGAGAGTCTCTCATGTTTACTGCCTTCATATATCTTACACGATACTTCAAGATTCCTCTTAAGAGATAAGAGGCCAACGCAATCATTTGATCCTCTTCCATACCACTTAAATCTATAACATTGACCATGGCTGGAGTGATTTCTGATAGTATGTTCCCTAGCTTTATAAACTCCCTAAAATTGGCTTTAAGCTCTTGGAGATAATCTTTTAACCTTATTAAAGAATCCAAGTCTTTAGACTGAATTTTTCTAGGAAGTAAATTACCTTGAGGATCGTAATAACTGATGACGACCTCTTCACCTTTCTCTCTACTCTCATATGCCCTGATCCATTCTTCAATTTTTCGTTCTAATGCCTCTACAAAGGCAATTCCACCCAAAATCTTTGATGCATTTCTCGCTTCCCACTTAACAGTGTAATAAGCTAAGCTTAAAAATCTCCTTTGGAGTGAAGCGTTCTCTGCAACACCGAGAAGTGTTGCAAACTCACTCACTTTTATTTTTGCTGGATCTATAGTGGCCTTTACAGTATTAACTTTTGCATTTTTCCATGAAAGTCTTGAATACTCTCCATGAGGATCCAAAATTACAATAGTGCCTTTTGTGTTGTCTACAATTTCCTTTGAAAGCACTGCTATAGTGTTTGATTTACCCGCACCAGTGACGGCCAAAACAGCAAAATGCCTTGAAACAAGCTTGTTTACATCCAATCCCACTTCAACATTCTCTCTAGCTAAAAGTCGACCAATTTTTATATGACCATTGGAAAATATTCTCTGTAAATCTTCATCTTTGGCTCGCTCTACAACCTCACCAGGTTTTATCGGAACTCTATTTGGTGTCTGCCTGAATTCAAAATTTCCATTTTCTATATCCTCCTTAGTTCTGAGAACCCCTAAAACTTTAGCACTGGCAATTATCAACTCGCTTTTATCGAGAACACCCTTAGAAAATACGTTTACAGTTTTTTCAATATAATCATAACTCCCTTTTCCTACACCCATGAGCCAGTTGATGTTCCTAACTCCTTTAACAACGGCTAGGACTTCATCTCCATTTCTATTCCTAACCACCACAAATTCCCCAAAGTTGGGCATGTTTTGAGGGTCAACGATAAAAGTGAAATAATCAGTGCTCGATTCTCCATAAACAATACCGACTTTAGCCATGTTTCCACCTCTTTTTAATTACCGATTACAAAAATAAAAAGATTGTGTTAAAAGGCCAGAAAGGGGCTCACTTCTCTATTCCACGTCTAACTTTTATTGCCAGTCCCTGTTGAAAAATTTTGAGTTCTTTACCATTTAATAAGCTCTGACCAGTTGCTAGAAGTTCATCGTTTTTATTAACAACCAAAACCTCATCATAAGGTCTTATCCTTTCATCCGCATCAATCACAAACTTTGCAAATACGCTCTTACCTTTCTTTGCAAATGGTTCCGCATCATCATTAACTACAACTCTCATTCTAGGATATGGAAGAACGGCATGAAGTCTCTTGGCCCCTTCAATTCCTAAAGTTAAAAAGCCGTCATCAGCCCTAAATGTTGCTAAGTGTTGTCCTTTAACTTTTATCTGCCTTGGCATTCCCGTTTTTCTCGAAAGTTCTACAAAAACATCTTTAAATGCCTCAGAAGCTCCTTCACCAAATTGGTATTCAGCAACTGCCTGAACATATAGCTGGGCTT
>QMUE01000219.1 GCA_003663535.1 Thermococci archaeon | reverse complement strand
GCCGGCGGCGTCCTCGGTTTCCCACCCCCTCTCGGAGGGTAGTACCGCCGAGATCGCTGGCGGGCTTAACTTCCGGGGTCGAAACGAGTCCGGGTGTGACCCCGCCGCTATGACCGCCGTACCACTAACAACTCCCTGTATTGAGTTTATAAATTTTGCGGTAACTTAATAGCTCAGAGAAAATAATAAGAGACATTGACTCTCAAAAATAGCATGCATTTACAAAAAGTGAAAAACTTAAATAGTGAAAACCCTTCCTAAATAAAAAGCGGTGGTGAAAATGAAAGTAAAAAATCTCATGACTCCTGATCCAGTAGTGATTGAACTACCGGCCACACGGAATTATGCCCTAGATCTTTTTAAAAGGTACAAAGTTAGATCTTTTCCGGTTGTTAAGAGAGGAACAAAGGAAATTGTCGGGATAGTGAGCATAAAGAGTGTTCTTCTACATCCCGATGAAGATCAGCTAGCAATGCTCATCAAGCGAGATGTTCCCCTTGTCACCCCAAAAGATACCCTAAAGAAAGCTGTCAAGCTAATCTTGAAAAACAAATATAGGCGGGTTATCGTAGTAGATAAAGAAAACCATGTTGTAGGAATCTTAACTGTCGGTGACATAATAAGAAGATACCTATCCAAAAGTGAAAAAATGAAGTTTATAGAAATCGAGCCCTATTACCAGAGATATGTGAGTGTTGTGTGGAAAGGCACTCCATTAAAAGCTGCTCTAAAAGCCCTTCTACTTTCCAATGCTATGGCCCTTCCAGTGATCGATGATGATGGCAGTTTAATTGGAATTATAGATGAGACTGACTTACTTAAAGACAGTGAAATAGTTAGAGTCATGAAAAGCTCAGAATTGGCTGTATCCAGTGAAGAAGAATGGATCTTAGAAAGCCATCCCGTGCTCTTATTTGAAAAATCAGAACTACAACTCCCTAAAAAACCAGTGCAGGAGTTAATGACTACCGAGTTAAAATTGGCAACACCACATATGAGCGTGTATGAGGTAGCCAACATAATGACCCAAGAGCACATAGAACAGCTGCCAGTAATAAAAGGAGAAGGCGAAATAATAGGCCTCATTAGAGACATAGATCTAGTTAAAGCTATAGTGGGTGCAAGATGAATCCACTTTCCCTTTCTATTATTGGCTTTGGAAATGTTGGAAGGGGAGTAGCAGAAGTACTCTATACTAAAATGCCTCATTTTAAGAAGAAGTATGGAATCAATATAAAAGTGGTTAGCATAACCGATACCAGCGCTGCAATATGGAATCGAGAAGGCATAAATCTAAGAGAAGCCATTGAAACTAAAAATCACTTTGGCTCATTGAAGTTCTGGGGAAATGAATACGAAGTGTATAAGCTGGATCCAATGGAAGTTGTTAAAGAAATTGACGTTGATGTAATTATTGACGTAACGAATGATAAAAATGCATCGAAGTGGCATTTAGAGGCATTAAAAAGAGGAAAAGGGGTTGTAACATCTAATAAACCCCCGGTTGTCTTTGATTATAAGGAACTTGTAGATTTAGCAAATTCAAAAAACCTCCCTTATCTCTTTGAAGCGACAGTAATGGCTGGAACACCGATAATAAGGCTTTTGAAAGAAGGACTTCTTGCAGATTCAGTTAAAAGAATTTCCGGTGTTCTCAATGGGACTACCACATTTATATTAACCTCCATAGAAACTGGAATGACGTTTAAAGAAGCCCTCAAGCAGGCCCAAACAGCAGGGATAGCTGAAAAGGACCCCTCTAATGACCTCAAAGGTATAGATGCAGCTTACAAGGCCACTATCCTCCATCACCTAGCCTTTTACCCCATAGACTTCAAAAAAGTCCGTATAGAGGGAATAGAAGGTCTTAATGAAGAAGAAATCAGAGAAGCAAAGAAAAAGGGAACTTCTTTTCGACTCGTGGCTACTGTAGAGGAAGGCAACGTGGAAATAAAGCCCAAAAAAGTCTATGAAAATGGCCCACTTGCCGTAAGTGGAACTTCAAATGTCGCAGTTATTGAAACAGACCTTTTGGGAGAGTTAGTGCTTAAAGGTCCCGGAGCGGGCATAAAAGAAACTGCTTCGGGAGTCGTGGGAGATATAATAAGAGCTGCTGTCTCAATATGCAAATATTTATAATACAAACTTTGATCCTCAGTTTTAGGGGAAGTTCCAATAAGACTTTAGAAGAATTGAAAGGGTTTATGGGGAAGTCATCTTTAGGGGAAAATTCGCCCCGTTCCAATAAGACTTTAGAAGAATTGAAAGTTGCTAAGCTTTGCCACCTCTTCTTTGGTGAGAACTCTACTCTTAACTTTCTCACCTATAAGCGCACTGTTCCCAAAAGGATCCATAATTCTCACTGTTAAGGGTTTTTTACCCTCCTTTACCCCCTCAATATAGTTCAATATCTCCTCAATCTTTTTTATACTTTCCTCCTCATTTTCCTCTTTCTTGAAGTTTTTAGCCATCAAAAGGGTCTCTCTGGCCCTTTCAAGAACCCCTTCTATGTTAGTGACAAAACCCTGGCTTGCTGGGCCCGGCTCTATTTTTATCCCAATTTCCTCCAGCTCAATCGTACCGCTCTTACTTCTGACAACTCTTGTAAATAGATCTTTTTCTTCTTCCACTTTAACAGTATACAGTTTCGGTTCTTTTTCTTCCAAAAGCATGATATCCGCATTTCTATATCCACACTTCTCACAGATTATCGTGGACTCCATAACCTTCCCAAAGTAGGGAATCTCATGGAGATAATTCAAAGCTTTCAAGGTATTTTTCCCACCACAGATAGGGCAATCACCCAGTCTAACTTCATGTACATCACTCATTTTAATTCACCACAGCTAAAAAGAAGAAGGAGTTTATAAAGATTAGAGAAATATCAGCCTCTATAGATCTTAATATCTGAGGGGGTTATCAAGATCTTAATCTCGTGTTTGGCTATTTTTGCGGTTTCGCCGCCAAGGGCCTGAGTAATGCCCTTTATCTGTTCAACAACTTTAGCAAGCACTTCTGGCTTTGATTCTAGCGGAGTTAAATCGGCAATAATAATATTACCGGCTTGGACTTCCTCAGAAATCTTTTCCAGATCGCTGTAACTAGTAACAACAATCTTTTTTATATATCTAACTTCAGGTTCAGTTATAGTCTTTGCTAAAAGATCCTCTTCCATAGGAATAACATCGACTTCCCGTTTAACATCTCTCTTCCTACCAGCCCCGAGTTCTTTCTTTGGTTCTTCTTTTTTAGTGAGCTTGTCAAACAACCCCATGGTTTTCACCTCAAAATATTCCTAACTAAGTTATTTTTTTGTACTAAGTCTTTATATTTCTTGTGGATGCCACTTTCATTAATAT
>QMUE01000218.1 GCA_003663535.1 Thermococci archaeon | reverse complement strand
TCTTTTCCTTGCTCATAATATTCTTCATGAATTTTTATTGGGAGGGAGGGGTAGACTCTCTCTAAAGCTTCTCTTGCAGCTTTTGCTTGTCTTATAGCCACATGGGAGGGCAGTCTTACAGCATGACTTATTCCCTCAAAGCTGTAGATTTTGTCAAAAGTTCTTGCTACTAATGCTCTTTTTGTTCCCCATGGATATACTTTTCCGGCGACAAAACCTCCACCTCTCGGATAGTGCCCCCGTCTCCTTATTTCAATCTCTACTTTCATTCCAAGCTTTTTAAGGGCATAAAGTGTTATATGTTTCAAATAATCCACTGGGGGAGACCATGCAACATCAGTTCCACCTATTATTTCAAAAGTGACTTCTTCTTCAGCGAAAGCCATAGCCGGAAGAAGAGCCTGAAGAACGAGACTTATACTGCCGGCGGTCTTTATGGGTACCTTAATGTGTCTTGCTCTAGTGCTCTTTGGATAAAATTTGAGCTCGGTTGAGCCTTCCTTGGCTCCCTTTACTTTTGCATCGGATAGTTCTTTTAGAGCTAGGATTCCATGTAGATGTTGAGGCCTTAATCCAGGGTTGGAGCGTTTGGCCCGAATATTGATAATCTTTATCGGCTCTCCTGTAATTACCGAAAGGGCAATGGCTGTTCTGAGGATTTGCCCTCCACCCTCTCCATAGCCCCCATCAATGATCCTCATCCTCTTCACCAGTGAAAAGTATGAATGCAGTCTTTAAAAGCTCTGATGGTGGCTTTTGTGGCTCCTTAGCGTGAAGTTGCTGGAAGAGTTTCACCAGCAATGAGGCAGTTTTAAAAGTCTTGTGATAAGGTGATAAGTTAGAAACTAGCTTATTTGGGACTTCGATTCCGAGTTCCTTTCTTAGAATATCTACTAATTCCTCATTCGTAAGAGGGGAAAGTGCTATCTTAACCGGAAGAATTATCTTTTCATATTTTTCAACATTTTGGGTTTCCACGATTATAGTGAACTCTGTTGGAATCCTAATCTTACGTTCATCAATTCTCATTATACTTTTTTCTTTGATCTTTAAAAGCCGTTGTACAAGTTCTACCGGAGGCTCTTCAAGAATTAAAAACCCCTTGTAAGCTTTCAGGAAAATTGGAGGCTCATACATGTTTTCTCCGATCTTTTTGGCCTCAAAATCCTCAGGTCCATCAATAGAGGAGTCCCATGTTAGTACCGGAGGTTTTACCAAAACTTCTTCTTTGCCTTCTATGATTACTTCATGAAGATCTTTATCAAGAAGCCTCAACGTGATGTCCCCACTTTTCATATATCGTGGAAGCCTCACAGCCCCTTTAATAACCTCTCGCAGAACTTTAGGAAGAGGAATTTGCGCATGATTAACCACTAATGTGTCCTGCATGAGTTCAAGAACCTTTAACTTCTCATTGTACCTCTGGGGCAAGTCCAAATTGGTAAAATCAAGCACAATTGGCTCTTCTTTTAACTCCACATGTTTTTCCTTTTCTTTTATTGAGCGAATTTCAGCCAAAAGGTCTTTGCTAACAGATGTAATCTGGTAGATCTCGGCTTTTCCCTGAAGATACAGTATCCCATTGGAAAGCAACTTAAGACCTAACCGGCCAAGAAAAGAGGAAAGCTCACTTTCGGTTCTCGTGCTTATTATCTCCTTCCCTTTCACGCTCTCGTAGCCTTTGTCAACAATAACAAAATCAGATGGATGGATCCCCTTTGCATAAAGAAAGTCCTCTAGCAGGGTTTTTGCCAATTCTGCACTCTCTGCATACACCTTGATAAATTCAACTACATCATTCTTCCTAACTCCAATAAAAACAACACCACTGTATCTCTCTTTGGGTGTTAATAAATCAGTCTCCATGATATTTCCTATGGCCTTGTTTCTTATATTCTTTTTTAGATACTCATGAAACCTAAAGGGTCGCCAGTGTCAAGATTCACTATTTTTACCTCTCTTTTTCTTGTATCAAGAAATGCTACGCTCTTTACACCGCTTACATACCCGCAGACTTCACCTGGATTAAGAACTATGCTCCGTCCCCTTTCCCTAATTTCATACTTATGTGTATGGCCCCTGATAACAACATCATAAAGCTGACTCCTAGCAAATGCCTCCACTATTTTTTCATTTGTACCGTGAAGAACAACTATTCTAAGGCCATCAGCTTCTACTTCCAATATCTCGTCCTCTACTCCTATCGTGTTTTTTAATCCCTCCTTCTCCCCGTCATTGTTACCAAAAACACCTTTCAATGGTGCTTTAAGCTTTGAAAATTCCTTTCTTACAAACGGAGCAACGTAATCGCCTGCATGAATCACCAAATCTACATTTTCACTGTTAAAAAGCTCAATTGCCTTTGAAATTGCTGGTAGATTGTCGTGAGTATCGCTCATTATTCCTATCAGCATATTATCACCTCTGATATACTTCAAGAAGAGAGGGTTTATATTTTTATTCATGGGGCTAAAGCTTAAGAAGTTCGCAACTCCAATATTCTATTGCACAGTATGGGTGAGATAGCATGTTAATGGGAAGGGCTTTCATTCCAGTGAAGGTATTAAAGTCATTCAAAACATGGAAAACCGGAGATATGGTCTTATTAGAAGATTGGAAGGCTAAAGAGCTCTGGGAAAGTGGAATAGTAGAGATTATTGATGAAAGTGAAAAAATAATTAGTGAGCTTGATCAAGTGATTGCTGAAGAACGGGCCAACGAACCAATAATGCCCATCCCCCCAGGTCTTTATTCAAGAGCCGAGTTTTATATATATTACTTGGAGAACTACGTGAGGAACAAGGCGGAGATAGAGATAGACGTACTCAACGCTAAGATGACAAAACTCTCAAATCTTAAGAAGAAATATCAACATCTAAAGAAACTCAGATTCAAAAAGATACTCAACGCGATAATGTTTCGTCCAGGAAGTTTAGAGATTTTAAACAGACTCGCACCTGAGGAAAAGAAGATTTATCTTCAGATTTCTCAAATAAGGAATGAATGGTTAGGTGAGAGCTAATGGATAGACAAGATATGATTGAACGATTCGTAAAGTTTTTGAAAGAGTACACAGACGATGAAGGGAATAGGGTGTATTTGAATAAAATAAGGGATATTCTTACTGTCATCCCTAAAAGATCTATAACTATTAGCTGGGAGCACCTAAACGCCTTTGATCCAGAACTAGCTGAAGAACTCACCACAACCCCGGAGGAAGTCATCTCAGCTGCCGAAGATGCCATTCAAATAGTTCTTCAAGAGGAATTTTTTAGAAAAGAACTATTTAAAATCCATGCCCGCTTTTTTGAGTTGCCAAAAACATACCTTGTAAAAGAACTAGGGAGTGAGCATATAAATA
>QMUE01000217.1 GCA_003663535.1 Thermococci archaeon | reverse complement strand
GGACAGAGAAAGTCTTTGAAGTTGATGTGATTGCTTTGGCTGTTGGATTAAGGCCAAGTATAGAGCTTCTCCACCAAGTAGGATGTCAGATAAAGTATGTTCCTGAGCTTGGAGGGCATGTGGTGATAAGAGACTCAAGAATGGAGACGACGGTAAAGGGAATCTTTGTTGCCGGAGATTCAGCGGGAATTGAGGAAGCAACCACGGCAATGCTTGAAGGGAAGATAGCTGGGATTGGAGCTGCTTTGATTGCGGGGGTTGCTTCACCAGAATGGCTCAAGGAGATAGGAGAAGCTCAAAAGGAGCTTGAAGTATTCAGAAGCGGCCCGTTTGGAAGGAAGGTTCTTGAAGGCCTTAAGAAGGTGGTGGTAAAATGAGTGAAACCCCCCAGTATTTGAAAGAGGGATTTTTAAGCGTTGAAGAACTAAAAGAATACGTTAAGTTACCGGATGAAGATAGACTAAGGCAGCGGCCGGTAGCAATTCCGGAATGTCTGCAAGAAATTCCGTGCACGCCGTGTGCAGAAATTTGTCCAACAAATGCTGTTCTCATGGAGCATCCGAATGCTCTCCCCGTCGTTGAATATGAAAAATGCATTGGCTGTTCTCTCTGTGTTCAAATTTGCCCGGGATTGGCGTTTTTCATGGTGCATTACATTGGAAACAAAGCAAGGGTAACAATGCCACATGAAATTCTCCCGGTTCCGAAAGTTGGAGAGGAAGTGATCTTGCTCAATAGAGTAGGCGAAGAAGTTGGGAAAGGAAAGGTTGTAACACTAATTCCAAGGGAGAAAAGCAAGGGGGATACGCCGATAATAACCGTGGAGATGCCTCTTAAACTGGCTTGGGATGTTAGGGCTGTTAAGGTGGTGAGAGAATGACCGAAAAAGGGGAGAAAATAATATGCAGGTGCAATGATGTAACGCTCGAAGAGATAGAAGCACTCATCGACCAAGGTGTGACGGACATAGAGACGATCAAGCGCCTTTTGAGGGTTGGTATGGGACCTTGCCAAGGAAGAACTTGCATTCCGATGATAGTCAGCATAATAGCGAGAAAGATTGGAAAGAAGCCGGATGAGATAAAGCTCCCCACAACTAGGATCCCCGTTAGACCTGTTCCAGCAGGAGTTTTGGTGGGTGAGATGGATGAAGAGTAAAGCGGAAGTGGTTGTTATAGGAGGAGGAAGCACAGGTACCTCAATAGCTTATCACTTAGCAAAGCTTGGTGCTGATGTCGTTCTTGTTGAGAAGGGTTACCTTGGAAGTGGTTCAACGTTTAGATGTGCTACTGGAATTAGACAGCAGTTCACGGATGAAGCCAACATAAAGCTCCAGCGCTACAATATAGAGAGGTGGGAAAAGCTCAGCGAGGAGCTTGAGTATGATGTAAACTTTAAACAAACTGGTTACCTCTTCCTTGCGACAACTGAAGAAGAAGTTGAAGCTTTTAAAGAGAACATAAAGCTCCACAACAAGTTTGATGTCCCAACAAGGCTCATAAGCCCAGAGGAGGCAAAAGAGATCGTTCCACCCCTAAATGCCGATGAGTTCTTGGCTGGGCAGTGGAACCCAACGGATGGGAAGGCCAATCCTTTCAAGACGGTTTTTGCCTTTGCAAGAAAGGCTAAGGAGCTTGGAGCAGAGATTTACGAGTATACCGAGGTAATCGATGTTATAGCCGAGAATAATGAAGTTAAAGGTGTTAAGACGGATAAAGGAACCATAAAAGCAGACGTTGTTATAAATGCCGCAAACGCATGGGCTCCTATCATCAATGAGATGGTAGGTCTGGATAAGGAGTTCATCCCAATAAAACCCTATAAGCACCAGCTTGTTAAGACGGAGCCCCTGAAAGAGGGGCAGATCAATCCCTTGGTTTGTCCACCGGCCTGGAACGATTCTTACCTCCTTCAAGATGGTGAAGATGGAGGAGTTCTCTGCGGAACGGGTTTGGAGTACGGCCCAACTTACGACATGACTGCTACATACGAGTTCCTGAGGGAAGTTCTAAAATGGGCGACAAAGATAGTTCCAGCGCTCAAATACGCTCACGTAATAAGACAATGGGCAGGCTTCTATGCAAAAACGCCAGACAGCAACCCAGCAATAGGAAAGATTAACTACATAGACGGTTTTTACATTGCAGCTGGATTTAGCGGACACGGTTTCATGATGGCTCCAGGAGTTGGGGAAGCGATGGCAGAGTTGATTGTCAAAGGAGAAACAAAGGTCCCCTTGGATTGGGACTGGTACGATCCACACCGCTTTGAGAGAGGAGAACTTAGGAGTACAGCGTTCCAGATTGGTTGAGTTCTCTTTATCCTCTTTTTCTTAAGATTTGTTTGCGTAAAAAGATTTTTAAATTTAAACCTGTTCAGTAGGGATGATGTAATCTTTATTTCCTTTATGTTGTCCATCGGAAAGCCGTGAGGTGATAATATGAAGCGTTGGAAGTCTGTAATCCTAGACACATTAGTTATGACAGCAGGATTTGGAACCTTAAGCATGATGAGTGTTGCAAAGCCTGATATTATCTCTCACTTTGGAATAAGTGCTGAGGCTTATGACCTACAGCATGTTGCATATGTTTTCGGCCTTTTCATAGCATTTCTTCTTGGTCATACAAAGCTTTATGAAGGGAGTTTTAAGAGAAGTGTTGCGATAGCGTTAAGTTTTGCTGCAATACCTCAGACTTTAATCCCTTATACTGGAAACTGGCACCTTGTGGTATTCCTTAGGTTCATTCAGGGTTTCGTGGTTAATCTAGTTCCGTTATTCAGCACGCAGATAGCAAACTACTTCGTTGCAGAGAGACCATTTGCCAAGGGTATTATTCTTTCGGGTATATTTTGGGGTGGTGTTTTTGGCTCGATGAGTGCCAAATATTTAGTAAGTGCTTTTGGTTGGAAAGTCGCATTTTTAATCACCGTACTTATAATGTACACAGTTCTTCTGATATGGTGGCTCTTTACAGAGGACTTTGAGATAATTCATAAAAAAGAGAGCTCAGCAGAAGTAAATATTTGGAAGATGAAGTTTACATGGGTGCTTGGATTTACTTTCTTCCCAGCTCTGTGGGTAATATTTACAATAATTGGATTCTCTTCATCCCTCGGCTATGGATTAGGGTGGACTAAAGATCAAGTAGCAAACTTGAGTACAAGTCTCAACATTTCAAAGGCAATATGGTCAATAGTAATGGGATTTGTGGGATTCCAGCTCTCAAAGAAAAATCCAAGCTCAAGAGGACTGTTTAAGGCCATTATTCAGGTCATGATCCTTTCTTATGCTATAGCCTTTGTCGGATTAGCTATTTATTCAAAAGCAATGCTTGCTGGCAATTATTCATTGACATTTGCTTCAGTATGGCTTATTGG
>QMUE01000216.1 GCA_003663535.1 Thermococci archaeon | reverse complement strand
TTCTAAAATTGCTAGAAGAGGATAGTCTACCTGAAAAGATTAATCAACTTAGAGTTGGAGAAGCAATAATTTTAGGAACTTCCAGTACTGATAATAGAGATATTCCTTGGCTTAGGCAAGACACACTGATTCTTAAAGCAGAGATCATTGAACTCAAAGAAAAGCCTTCACTTCCTGAAGGACCAATAGGAAAAAATGCTTTTGGGCGTACTCCTCAATTTGTCGATAAAGGAATAAGGAAAAGGGCGATTTTGGCTATTGGAGGACAGGATGTTAGCATTGAAGGGTTAATCCCTTTAACAGATGGAATTGAGATTCTTGGAGGAAGCAGTGACCACATAATAGTTGATGTAACTGACTCACAGGCAAAACTTGAAGTGGGAGATACTCTGGAGTTCAGAGTAAACTATGGAGCAATGTTGAGAGCTATGACGTCAAAATATGTCAATAAAAAGTATGTTAAAATCAAATTAAGAGATACTCCTACGGAAGGAGGTGGAACAAAATGAGTGATTTTGGAGTGTTGTCTCTGCTACCGCCTTTGGTAGCCATTGCACTTTGTTTTATAACAAAAGAAGTAGTTGTGTCTTTGTTTTTGGGTATATTTATTGGAGCCCTATTAGTAACACATGGAAACGTTTTTAGTGCAGTTGCTCTATCCTGGGACTGGGCAGCCGAAGTTATAACAGATCCCTGGAATGCGAGGTACTTTCTATTTATCTTCCTGATGGGGTCAGGAATTGGTCTAGTGTACAAGCTTGGAGGAGGAATGGCACTAACAAAGAAATTAGAAAAGACAATAAACACAAGTCGAAGAGGCGAGATACTTGGATGGATTATGGGCGTAATAGTGTTTTTCAACGACTATGCAAACACTGCAATTGTAGGACCAGCAATAAGAAGTTTGACTGATAAACTCCGCATATCTAGAGAAAAGCTTTCATATCTTTTGGATTCCACTGCTTCACCAGTAGCAGGATTGTCTCCAATTTCCGATTGGGCAGGGTATCAGACAAATGTAATTAGAGGCGCTTTGGAAACGCTCGGGGGCGCGGCTATTGTAGGAGTCACGGCATATACAATATGGCTTCGTTCAATTCCTTACATGTTCTATTGTTGGTTTGCAATTGCATTAGTCGGGATAATTGCAATTACTCACAGGAATTTTGGCCCAATGATGGTACACGAGCATAGAGCCAGAACTACTGGAAAACTCTTAAGGGATGGTGCCAAGCCATTGTCTTCTATAGAGACAGATGTTGGGGAAGTTATAACGAAAAAACTTACAGTTTGGTCCTTTATCTTGCCAATAGCCACTTTCATAGGTTTAGCTCTATTCGGACTATGGTGGACCGGAGGAGGACCTGAAGCTGAAAGCTTAACAGAGGCACTAGGAAATGCGGATGTCGCTACAGCATTACTATGGGCAGTATTTGGTATGACACTAGTAGGAATCGCCTTGGGAATAGGGCTCAAAGTAATGAGCCTAACAGAAGCTATGGAAACTGTGATAAATGGTGCAAAGACTATGCTAATAGCTAATACAATAATGCTTTTAGCATGGACAATAAAAGTCGCCTGTGATGCCGTTGGGACGGCTCCATATGTCATTGATGTCACATTACCCTACGTTTCTAAAGTACCAGGACTATTGCCCGTTGCAATATTCTTGGTTTGCATGTTTGTATCCTTTGCTACAGGAACTTCTTGGGGAACTATGGGAATAGTAACCCCAATAGCGCTCCCATTAGCTTATTACGCAGCTGGTCAGCAATTAAACTGGATTGTGTATGCTTCAGCTGGAGCAGTCTTAAGCGGGGCAATTTTTGGTGACCACTGCTCCCCGATTTCGGATACCACAATATGTTCATCAATCTTTGCAGGTGATGACCACATGGATCACGTTACTACCCAAATGCCATATGCAATCTTTGCTGCAGTAGTATCAATTATCGGATATCTTTTGGCATTACTAGGACTTAGGTGGTACATTATCCTTCCAATTGGACTAGTCTTATTGTATGTTGGTACTGTGGTTCTCTCGAGATGGTATACAAAGAAGTACGGGCTTCCAGAGGTAACACCAGTATTTACAGTAAAAGAATGATTGCAAAGACTTCCATTTTTATTTTTGAATTTTGAACTTTCTCAAAGGACTGCTTAAATACGGAAAAAATCCTGCGATATCCTTATGGGTCTTAAAAACTACCATTGTGCATGTTGATTCAATGCCTTCAATACCACCTATCTTATCGAGAAAAGTGTTAAGCTCTTCATAACTTCTCATTATTACCTTGATTATTATATCGTAATCTCCAGTTACTTCATAAATCTCCAAAATCTCAGGATATTCCTTCAAGCCCTCTGTAACCGTAGAACACATGCCTGCCCTGGCCTTTATGAGAACGAAAGCAAGTACTAAAAAACCAAGCGCTTTGGGATTTAGAATAGCCACAAACCTTCTAACAACTCCCCTCTTTCTGAGCCTTTTTATTCTTCCATACACTGTTGATGGTGGTATTTTTACTTGTTTAGAAATTTTTCTTAGTGGAGTTCGACTGTCTTTTTCGAGCACTTCAAGTATTCTTTTATCAACTTCATCAAGCATCATATCTCGATCTATAATTAAACTTTCAGCAAGGCTATACTTAATTTGTTTCATACCTTGTTTCCCGGAGACTCTTTTCTATTAGTTGCGTCTAACCTTTCCCTTCTTTTACCCTCCTTTTTTATTCAAAGCGATTAATGATATGAACTCAAAAATGATATTTGCTGCTAAAAGCGCAGTGATAAACCCTGGGTCATATTGAGGATAAACTTCTACCAAGTCAAAGCCTACAAAATCTAATCCTTTTAGTCCTTTTCTTATTAGCTCTAGTGCCTCTCTGCTACTGGGGCCACCCACTTCCGGCGTACCTGTTCCGGGAGCATATGCAGGATCGACAAAGTCGATGTCAAACGTCACAAAAACTTTGGCATCGCCTACACGCTCTTGAATCATCTGCGCTACCTTGTCAATTCCAAGTTTAAACATTTCCTCGGCAGTTACTACCTCAAATCCAAGCCTTCTCGCTTTGTCTATTTCGTCTTTTGAATATGTTGATCCTCTTATCCCAACTTGAATGGAGTGCTCAACGAGAAGTAAGCCCTCCTCCACGGCTCTTATGAACGGTGTTCCATGATTATACTTGTGCCCATAATAATCTGGGTCTGTGTCTGTGTGGGAGTCAAATTGAACTAAAGCCACGGGCCCGTACTTCTTAGCTATCGCCCTAAGTTCTGGTAAAGTTATTGAGTGATCCCCTCCTAAGGCTATTGGAATTACTCCCTTGTTTATTATTGAGAGATACTCATTTTCAATCGTTTTATATGAATGCTCTATGAACCCCGGGATAACTTG
>QMUE01000215.1 GCA_003663535.1 Thermococci archaeon | reverse complement strand
ATAAAGAAGCAGATATATGCCCTAATACCCGGAGGGCATGAGGATTTAGGCGAAAAGCTCTTAAAGAGGGCTGATGTGACATTGCAAGCACTAATTAGAGCATGGCTTCTTCTCAACATTGCTAAAGGAATCCTAATGACACTCGGCTTCTGGGGATTTGGCATTACAGACCTTCCCACTGCCCTGTTAGCTGGCCTTCTAACGATACTCTTCAGCTTCATTCCGCTCTTTGAAGGATGGATGATATGGCTCGTTGCGGCTATATACCTCCTAAAGCGGGGGGATATACTAAGGGCAGTTGCAATTTCCATTTACGGGGCTCTGCTGGTGTCTCCAGTTCCAGATTTCACAATTAGGCCTAAGCTTGTTGCAAAAGAAGCCAAGCTGGATGAGATAATGGTCCTCATTGGGATGATAGGAGGAGTATGGGCCTTTGGGGTTAAAGGCCTTATAATCGGCCCAATAGTGCTCAATCTTGTATCCGCACTGCTGAAAGAGTGGAAAAGAATCAAACATCAGCAGAGCTGATAATCTTTACCCCTTTCTCCTCCAGTTCTCTTAGGGCCTTTTCCTCATCCTCTGGTCTTATTCCCTTAATTGCATTTCTGATGAGATAAGCCTCAAAACCATGCTTGAGGGCATCCAGAGCTGTGGCCCTAACGCAGTACTCTGTTGCAACTCCGCAGATATAAACCCTCCTAACGCCTTTTTCCTTCAATATCTCCGCCAAATTCGTGCCTTCAAAACCGGAATATGCCTCCTTATCTGGCTCATCAGCTTTTGAAATTATTATCGCATTTTCCGGTAGCTTTACAACGATTTCTGCACCTTTGGTGTTTTGAACACAATGCCTTGGCCATGGCCCGCCTTGCTCCTTAAAGCTTATGTGATTAGGGGGATGCCAGTCTCTAGTTGCAACGATCAGCGCCCCTTTCTTCTTAAACTTCTCAATAAGTCCTTCAATCGTTGGAATTATTTTGTCTCCCTCGGGCACTGAAAGGGTTCCACCAGGCATGAAATCCCTCTGCATGTCAACTATTATCAACGCCTCCACCTCTCACACCTCCAGTTTGTCCTTAAACTTTGACATATCTATCCCCTTGTCCAAGCCATAAAGGTATGCGAGTATTTTCTTATCCAAATTCCCATACCTCTCGGAAAACTTCTCCAAGTCCTCAAGAACCTCCAGATGACTCCAGCCAAGATTTTTGGCAATGTAGTCTATCATCTTACCAAAAACATCTTCTCTCTTTTCTTCCTCTTTAAGGACGTCCTCTCTGATTATGAGCTTTTCCCCTTTTTGCTCAATGATACCCCTCTTTATGGCTTCCTCAACAAGGCTTTTAGCCTCACTATAATCCATAAGGCCAAGTTTGAGCACAATAGTGCCTATTAACTCAGGCTTTGAAAATTCATTCGAGCCCTTATAGAGGATTGCATACTTCAAAGCCTCCACAAATTCCACCAAGAATAAATAGGAACTCAAAAAATAAAAACGTTTGCCAAATTAAGCCCCTACTCCTCCTCCACCGTTCTGCCTACCCGTTAATTGTGTGGAGAGCGTTAATTTCATAGCGGGTAGGCTTCCCTCCTCCCGTCTTCATTGGAGGGCTTTCGGGGAGAACGGAAACTCCCCACATCTTCCGTTTCTCAGTCCCCATTCGGGCTTGCAAACCCCACATACCGGGGACTGCCACATCACTAAAAACTGCCTCACAGGACTATATAAAAATTACGAAAAATAAAAGATGCCAAACTTTACGCTTTTTACTACCTACGAAACATCCCAGAAGAACATCTCAAATGGAAAGTCAAAGAGCTCTGAAAGTCTCCCTCCTGGAGATTGGGGATACACGAGATAAGCCGTTCTAAGGGCTTTCACCGATTTTCCATCTACCTCATATATATACAACTTTACAACAGGCAAAAACGGATATCCTTGAGCTATTACCACCTGATCGATCCTTCTAACTATGGGGCCTTCTCTTTTTGAATCTAGAAGCTTATACGCCCTTAGGAGTCCTATTGAAGGTGTTCCAAGTTTTTTAATACCTTCAATGTCAAACCTGTAGAGCTCATCACTCGTCATATCCTCCAAAACGCCATCAGTACTTAAATGACTCCCACTCATTGTAAAAGAGTAAAGAGAGAGGTAATAATCCGTTGCCTTGAATACAGAAATCGACCAAACTAAAAGGCCTATCAAAAGCCATGGGAGAAATTTTTTGAAAAACGGCCAAATACCACCCTTTATTCCAGCCAATTTGAACTCTTTTTTTAGCAGATAATTTCTATTAAGGTATACTCCATAGAGGATTATCGCAAGCCCCCCAATATAATAAAGAACCATCGTAAGAAGATAGGCACCATATCCAGGACCATATTCAAGATAAACCATTCTCCCCACCTCAAATAATAAAATCCTAAAAAACTTGAAAAGCTTTTCAAAGATGTAAAAGTTTATAATCCAGTGAAGACAAGTGGACTTTGGTGATGATAATGGAACAGAGAACACACCTCCTAACTTCCAAGGAGCTTGTGGGAGAGCCCATAAAAATTGAGGAAGGTTATGCAGAGGTAAAACTCAGAACAAGAGAAGAAATGAGAGTTGATAAATATGACCTAGTACATGGAGGATTCACCTTTGGACTTGCAGATTATGCTGCAATGCTAGCCGTTAATGAACCCACCGTGGTGCTGGGAAAAGCGGAAGTTAAATTTACAAAGCCTGTAAAAGTCGGAGACGAGCTCTTAGCTAAAGCAAAAATTGTTGAAGATCAAGGAAGAAAAAAAGTCGTCTTCGTTGAGGTTTTCAATCAAAAAGGCGAAAAAGTTCTTAAGGGCGATTTCTACTGTTATGTGCTAGAGAAGCATGTTTTAGAGTGATTTTTCTTTATTTAATCCAAAACGCTTTTATACTTTAGTTTCGAAATCCGATATCGGGATTTGATATGATGCGCCGGATCATTCTTGGATTTATGGGACTACACATACTTCATCATGCGAGTAAAGAAGCGATCACAGGAACTTTCATGATGAAAGAGCTAGAAAATCATGGTTACAAAGTGAGCCCTGGAACAATATATCCCCTTCTTCAGAATATGGAAAAATTAGGCCTCTTAAAAAGTACATGGGAGATTAAGGACGGAAGAAGAATACGAACCTATCAAATAACCCAAGAAGGTATCAAAGTGCTTGAAGAGGGTAAGAAAAAGATCAAAGAGCTTTGTATGGAAATCTTAGGTGATATAGAATGAGTAACGGAGAGAAAAGGATCTTAGGGATAAGTTGGAACGTTTTCCTTCTCGGTCTTGTCAGCTTTCTCAACGATATGAGCAGTGAAATGATAGCACCAATAGTGCCCACCTACCTAACGGACGTCCTTGGAATTGGAAAGGTCATAAGCGGGTCAATGATGGGCCTTATAGAAAGT
>QMUE01000214.1 GCA_003663535.1 Thermococci archaeon | reverse complement strand
TTGTGGGACTGGAAGAGAGATGAAGTCGTTGAAGAGGGTTCCAAACATCTTTTCCACTTCGGGGAGTTTAACATTTCCGTTCTCGTCTATCTCTACTATATTGGATCCGTACCATGTTGGACTGTAGTTCGGTTGTGATGGCGGATTGGGTTCTTTATCTGGGGCTCCTGTTGTGGTTAAGGTAACGAACCAATGCTCATTTCCGTTTTTATCAACATAAACATGGAGCTTGTCATGGTGTATATGTCCACTCATGATTAGTTTGATGTTATACTTTTCCACATCTTGGAGGAACCTTCTTGCTATATCTAAGAATTCCTGATTTCTTCCGAACCAGTAATAGCTACCGTATTGTATCATTTCTTCCCAAGATTTGTCGTCAAAGGCCGTGCCGTTAATGTATCCTCCAATCCATCCTTCTGATCCGGAATACCAATATGGGTGGTGGACAATTACTATTGGGATTTTATCAGGGTGTTCCTCAAGAATGTTTTCCATCCATTCAAGCTGTTTCACATAAGGATGGGCTTCCTCCCCGTGGGAGTCCAGAGCTATGATGATAAACTTTCCAATAACTATGTAGTAGTCCGTAGGCCCTATAAGTCTGGAATAATAATTAGGTGGATCATCATGGTTTCCTTTTACAATTATCATGGGCCTTCCGGCTGCAGCTGTTCTGGAGATTATCTCGAGCATCAGTTTGTATCCTTTGCTATCTCCGGCAGTATCTACCACATCACCTGTGTTTATTGTAACATCAACTCTATTATCCATGGCCCAGTATGTGTAAGCGCTATCTGTGGCAACGTAGCTGTGAAGCGGGACTATTATACCTCCATCGCATAATTCTTGGATTTTTTTCATGTCTTTCTGGAAGTATTCTCCACAAACATAACCAAATTTAGTACCGCTGGTAATATGACTATCGCTTACGTGTGCTATTCTAAGCACCTTTGGGTATTCCTTGAGAACCCAAACACCGTTGGGGATGATAACCTCCCCTTTACTTGACTTAACTTGAAGGAAATAGACATCTGGAACAACATTTTCAGGTATTTTGGCTTTTATTGTGCCATCTTTTTGCAGGATTTCAAGTTTATATGGGCCGTTCATCACCGAAACAATTGAAAGCCCTGTAATATCAACGCCTTCTTGAGGTTGTATCTCTATAGTCTCTCCGGGGAGGCCAATAGCTGGAGCTCCTGGCATTGGTATTTTTAGAATATCTCCTGGGAATGCTTCTGCACTTACTTGGTTTATATTAACTAGGGAGAGTGTTAGAATAGCTAACAAAAAAGCAAGTGCTCTCTTCATAATATCACCAAAATAATAGGGAACTTCAAACATTAAAAGATTGTTGTTTGAAATAATTCAAGGATTCCACCTTAAAGCTGCTGTAGCAAACCCCATAATCTTTTCTGCAAGTTTATTTTTGCCTCCAAGTCGTTTGTAAGTGAGGTATCCTTTCCATATTTCTCCATAGAGCTTTTGGGCCTCCTTTACATTTAATTTTCTTGTTGCCACATACAGTCTAGTGAGGTTTATTGCCATCTCAAGAAGGTAAAAATCTGCTCTACTAAGAGGGGGATTGGCAACTGGGAATACCTCGATTCTTGAAGGGATTAGTGAACATCTCAGGATTCGAGCTCCTCCAAGACTGTCTTTTATCAAGTCCTCTTGGAATTCTATTTTTCCTTCTATGTTAGGCAAGTTCTTTATTTTCTTTAAAGGAATTGTTTTGGAATTCTCCCATTCTAATTCACAGGGCAAGTTAAGAGCAGTTCTTACTAATATATCCACATCCCAAGTTATATGCAGTACGCCATAAGGGTGTTCTCTTATATCTTTGGCACTTTTTCCTTCAAATAGTTTAAAATGGAATTTGTTTCCTTTTTTAACAATACCCACTGGGGTAACATTGGATTTTGTGACTAAAAGAAGTTCATACACTTTGCCTTCTTCAAACATTTCCATTCTAAAACCTCCAATAAAAGGAGAAAAACTAGAGAGTTTTGGGAAGTACAAGGATGTCTTCTCTCTCTATGTAGAAGGTGACATCTCCCTGAGGTCTTAGGCCTATGACATCCCTATCATTTATTGTTCTAGCTATTATTCTCCTCTCTCCAAACAGTCCAACGACCTCAATGAAAAAGCCATAGTACTCTATTAAATCCACTTTTCCAGTTATTGAAACAGCGTTTTCGACGGGGTGCAGGCTAATCCGTTCTGGTCTTATGACCACTGCAACTTTATCGTTTTCTCCGGTGTAAGTCAGTCCTCCCAGCCTAAATCCTTCAAACTCAACTGTCACTTTGTCTCCCTCTCGTTCCACGACTTCTGCGGGAATTACGTTGGTTTTACCCATGAAAGCTGCCACAAATTCAGTTTTTGGCTGCTCGTATATTTCTTTTGGTGTTCCTACTTGCTCTATTTGTCCGATATTCATCACTGCTACTCTATCACTTATTGCCATGGCCTCTTCTTGGTCGTGGGTAACGTAGATAACCGTGATTCCGAGTTCTCGTTGTATCCTTCTTATTTCAGATCTCATTTCAAGTCTAAGCTTTGCATCCAAGTTTGAGAGAGGCTCGTCCAGTAGAAGTAGTTTTGGCTCGACTACAAGAGCCCTAGCAATAGCAACCCTCTGCTGTTGTCCACCACTGAGCTGAGTTGGATATCTATCTTCATATCCTTCCAGCTTAACAAGTTCAAGAGCCCATTTTGCTTTTCTCTCAATCTCTTGCTTTGGAAGTTTTTTTACTTTTAGACCATAAGCCACGTTGTCATAAACGGTCATATGGGGCCATAGAGCATAGTTTTGGAAAACTAGCACTGCTCCTCTTTCACTTGAACTTTTATATGTCACATCGTCGTCATCAAAATATAAATGTCCACTATCAGCAAAGTCTAGGCCAGCTATGATTCTTAAGGTTGTTGATTTCCCACACCCACTTGGACCGAGGAGAGTGAAAAGTTCTCCATCTTTTACGTGTAGATTAATGCCTTTTAACGCTACAGTCTCCCCAAATGTTTTTACTATGTCCTCAAGTTTAACCTCGACCATTTTCTCACCTCATGTTAATCCAATGAATGAATATCTTTGTTTTGTGATAACATTAACAACCACGATTGCAGTTATCTGCACAACTATTAATAAAACTCCCAATGCTGCAGCAAGGTTTATACTACCCGCCGCTGACATTAGGACTTCTTTCATAAATGCTGTTATTGGGGCCTGCTCCATGTTTATTGAACCCAGTGTTATCCCTACGCTTGTTTCGCTCATAGAGTAAACAAAACTAAGCATGGCCCCACCAAAGACATTTAGAGAAATCAGAGGCATTAGTATTCCAGTGATAGTTCTCCATCTTGAAGCACCTAGGTTTATCGATGATTCTTCAAGGGATACATGAACCTGCTGCAAGCCGGCATAGACAG
>QMUE01000213.1 GCA_003663535.1 Thermococci archaeon | reverse complement strand
ATTACCGTTACATTGAATTTGAGTTCTCCCAGAGAGAGTGGAGTGTATGTGAATTTAAGCTCACCATCAACAGCGTAGTAAACTTGATCGTTTATTACTACATTTGTTTCTCCTTGAATTGGCTCGAGTGTTGCCATGTCAAGTATTTGGAGGGTTAAGGTGGAAGGCTCCCCAATTATGGCTGTTCCCATTAATGCCACGTACATCTCAGGCTGTCCGACTTGAAGTATCATTGGAGCGTATGTGAGAGTG
This sequence comes from Thermococci archaeon, assembly GCA_003663535.1. Taxonomy (GTDB): domain Archaea; phylum Methanobacteriota_B; class Thermococci; order Thermococcales; family Thermococcaceae; genus Thermococcus_A. The sequence goes on along the minus strand of QMUE01000213.1, from coordinate 3,201 downwards.
GCGCCGCTCTCGGAATCTTTTATTCCAAGCACTCCCAGATACGTTCCCTCCTCTGAGAGGTTGACATTGGCCGTAATTGTCTTGGTATCACCGCTCTTGAACTCAAAAGGTGTTGTATTGACGATGACATCTCCATTATCATTCAGGATTTGCTCGTAATAGATGAAGTGTATTGGATTGAGTCCTGCGGTGTCGTATCCATGAACTCCAATTAAGTAGTATCCATAGGGGGGCATGAAGAGCTCTAAGTGCTCCTCTGAAGTTGGACCGATCTGGTTGACGTACTGGTTCGTGTAATTGTCAATAATTCCATCATTAAGGTCATTTAAGAGCTGGTCTAATGTCTCGTAGTACCATACATACAAGTCTAGGTCTGCATTTGGATCCTCCGGTTGCGTTATTCCTACGTTCATATAGTAAAGGCTTTCATTTGATTCAATGATATTCACAAGCTTTATGAAATCTTGGGACACATTTTCCACCCGTGGATAAGTAACGTCAAGCTTTCCAACTCCCACTCCCAAGACACTCACATTAAGATCACTATGTGAATTGATTGCAGTAGCTTTTATTTCCTTTATCCCGGGTGTGTCAAAGTCCTTATTTATGAGAGAAGGTTCAAGAGTAATTGAGTATGTTTTCACGTTTATCTCATATTGATCCTCGCTAATACCATAAGCACTGCTACTAACACTACTGTATGCTGTTATTTCCCATACGCCAGCATTCGGTTTCATGATGTGGTATGTGTACTCGATATAACTCGTGCCTGCTCCTATGTATGGACCATCATATTCTGCAGATGATCCTGTTGGGTCGTTAATCACAAGTTTGGTTCTTCCAAGCGGAGATCCTTCATCATCAGTTGGTATTTTAATAGTTACCTCTAACTCTTGGGTGCCCCTTGGCACGCTAAAGTAATAGTGTTTAGCCTGTCCTGGCTTTTCTGTATCGATTATCTTTGCTTCACTTTCCCCATTCTTGTTAATTGGCATGTACACTATAACTGGCACATATCCTTCCAGATATTCAGTGTTTGGATCATCTATGTATATCAATCCTACATATGTTCCGGACTTTTGAAGTCTTGAATAATCAATTGTGATATAGAACATGCTACCATTTTCACCGACGTTTACTTCATCCACACTTGGAATGATCCAATTCACTCCTGCACTCACTTGGAATGTTCCAGTAATTTGATCTAGTTGCCCCTCTGTTTGATTGTACTTAAACGTATACACGTATATCGGCACTGTAACTGGAAGCTCATTCCTTAGGTATACCCCTCTATAGAGATACGGAATATCATACATTGAGGACATGTAATCGTTAATCGGGGCATAGGGTATTAACTTCTTTTCTATTGGGTTTTTAAATGGGGTGAATGTAGTTCCAGCATATAGCACAATTGAATTCTCATCACTTAATTTCTCGAGCTCTGCTATTGCTTTGTCTGCTTGTATCAATCCGAAGCCTTGATCAATCATCGTTGAACCATCAACTTTCTTAGCGGATAGTTCAAGGGCTTCCTTGATTTTGAATGGGTCATAGTTGAGGTTGTGCTGTCTTGCGTAGTCTATCATTAATGCTACAGTACCTGAAACATGAGGTGCAGCCATTGAAGTTCCGCTGTAATAGTCGGACATTGGGGTTCCATAATCTCCTATAGACCATACTGGGAGTGAGGAGAATATATCAGTTCCAGGTGCCATTACATCTGGATCAAACATGCCGTCCATTCTAGGACCCCTTGAGGAGCTCATGGCCGGTCCGTCTATAACATCGAATCCGTAGAGCAGATACCATCTATCGCTCTCCCAATAGTTGCTCACTGTAATTGCATAATCTGCGTCTCCAGGGCTTCCCACGGTATTCGTGCTTGGTCCATCGTTTCCTGCAGAAATCGAGAAGACGACCTCTGTAAGTTCGGTTAGATAGTTAACGTAAAAGTTCTCTGGACTCTCTGTTCCATCGTTATATCCTGCAAGCCCTCCAAGACTCATGCTTATAATATCGGCTTCATCCCCACTAAATGGAATCCAGTCTGGTCCGTATATTGCAGCATAGAGCATCCCATTTATGATCCATGAAGTGGATCCGTATCCAATACTGCTTAGCACTCTAACCGCCATGAGTTGAGCATTGGGTGCTACACCATAGAGTCCTTCAAAATATGTTCCAGCCATACCGTAACCCGCTATGGTGCCTGATACATGGGTTCCATGTTGTCCTCCATCCCATCCAAAGTTTACATATTTTCCAGTTGGGTCGATCTCTGTTAAAACTACTCCCAATGTTGCATTACATATTGTCTCTATTTCTCCAAAAAGATCGTGGTTGACATCATACTGCAAGCACTCACTTAGCTCTCCAGGGCCAAACTTTAAGATATCCCCTGTGGAGTGGAAGATGTGTATTGGTTGTTCATCCGTCAGGTCCAGATTATCGTTTGTATCTACGTACACGGTATCATAGTATTGAGATGAATTGACTATAAGTACAAAGTGGGCTTCATTGAAATTTTGATCAAAGTCCATGTCAAAGTACCTATCTGGTAACAATCCAAAGTGATAAACTCCATTTGCTGAGGTTATGTTTCCGATTTTAACGCTATTTATGTGAATGGAGGAATATCTAGAGCTTCTCCCAGCGAGATAATAATATGTCCCCCAATCAACTGTAACATCCTGATTTATTGTTAACACTCCGTTGCTGACACTAGCATTTGTTATATTATATGACGTGTCAACATATCCTTCTCCAGTAGTGTCGTACCAGTCTATTATTTTCCTCTTTCCATCCATAGTTTGTTGTAAAAATGGTTGCAGAGGATCTATTCCGGTATCCAAAACCGCCACAGTAACGTTGTCTCCATAAACCCCATAATCCATCCAGGCATCGTAGGCATTTATTGTATAAACGCTCATAAACATGTTTGGCTTCACAGGTTTTGTAACTTCGAGAACTTCATCTTCAATGGGTTTTGGTATTTTAACCTGCTTATCCAGCCATATTTTTAAAATTCCATCCATATTCCGCAGCTCATTGATTTTGTCCGTGGATATTGTGATGACTATGAATTTATACTCGGGTTTACTCATTGGGTCGACTTTTCCCATCTTCTTTAACTCTTCATAAACTTTCATTTCATAACCATCTTTCGGTGCAATTATTAATCTAACCTCTTTTTTGTCATTT
>QMUE01000212.1 GCA_003663535.1 Thermococci archaeon | reverse complement strand
TGGCTGAATTTGGGGGTAAAGTCATTACAAAAGAAGAGCTGGAAAAGGTATCAACTTATTTGAAAGTAAACAATGTGGATTACCTTGTAAACTACCTCATTCAGTATGACTACATCATAAGAATCTTAAGGAGCCTCTATTATGTTAAAACTCCCGTTGAGTTCTCTTTTAAGAGCTCTCCTACAATTTACAAACTCCTCTCATTGGGGATGAACAAAATAACGAAAAACTGGTACTTTGGTTTATTCACAGCATTAATTCTAAGTGGATTAACTCACGAGCACTACACTACAATCTTTATAATCAACGACAAGATCGCAAGGACAAAAATCATTCACGTAAATGGAACTCCAGTCAGAATAATCAAAACCAGAAAAAGCCTATTTGACTTTGGAATAATTGAAAAAGATGATATGAAAATTTCTGATTTAGAAAAAACACTTTTAGATTTCCTTTATTTCGGAAATTATGGAACAATTTCAAAAGAACTGGCCTCAAGAATCTGGAGGGAGTACAAAGACAATGCAGACTGGAAGAAGTTGAAAAAGTATTTGAAGAAATATCCAAAGTCTATTGCAAAGGTGGTTGATGATGCTGAATAATGAACTTCTATTCAAAATCAGGGAAAATGAAAGGAAGGGCTTTGCCAATTTTGTTTCCGAGAAAATTGGTATTAAAAACACAGATCTGGTTGGCTGGGACTACATCATTCACACCATCCTCAAAGAGCTTGAAAAAGACCCTTATTTTAGAGAGAACTATGTTTTCAAAGGTGGGACATGTCTGGTTAAATGCCATCTCGGTTATTACCGCTTCAGCAGAGATTTAGATTTTGCCTACAGAGATAGTGAAAAACTCCAAGAGATGTCAAGGAGTAAACTCAAGAAATTCCTAAATGACGAGACGGGAAAAATTGCTGAAACACTGAATTGCATTGCGAGAGATTTGGGATTGGAGTTTTACTACAGAGGTCACAATGATTTTAACAATCACCGCTATTTTAGCTTTTTGATAGGGCCCGGCTGGTTTAGAGAAATGATTGCCTATTCTCCAGCAGGAGAAAAGATAAAACTGGAGTTCAACTATGCTGAAAAGTTTGCATTTAAACCCAAAACGGCTAAAGCACACACACTTCTATCATGGAAAAAAGCAAAATTAGAAGTTGGGAATTATGAGAAATACATCGAGTTCCTCGGGAATTATTATCCTATTAGGGTTTCAGCATATCAGGACAAGGAAATTTTGATTGAGAAAGTGAGAGCTATTCTAACAAGAAGAGAATTCAAACTGCGTGATTTGTATGACCTTTATAAGCTCCATCAAGCTAAAGGGCTGAAAATTAAAAAATATGGGAAGCAAATAATAATGAAAGTGGAGAATTACCTCGGCTTGAGCAACAATGCACGTGAGAACCTCTTGAAGACCCTTGAAGAACTTAAGCGAGAGGGTTACTTGAATGTACTCAAGCCAGAAATTGAAAAAGACGCTGTCCTTATTGTTGAAGAATTTGACAAGGATAAGTTCTTTGAGTTTGTAGAATCTCTCAGGAGAGAATTGCTGGAATTGATTGAATCAGAAAAATTTGCAGCCCTCATCAAGAAGGAATGATACAAATGTCTGCGATTAGCCTTCTAAATAAATACGGTCTTGTTGATAACCAAAGAGTAATTGACAAATTTCCATTTATTTATACCATCCTCGGAGCGGCCTTTGATTTAACCACTGTAACCTATCCGCTCTAAAGGGAGAGGCTTTCGAAAAAATGTGACTATCCATAGGTTCCCCGAGATTTTCCGCAAAATTTATATGCACTTGAGGACGTACCCCATTATGGGGTGTGTCCACAAATGTTGTTTGATGTACACCCAAAGACATCAATTACTGAGCTTTTTGGGAGAAGGGCAGAGTACCTTAGCTTCATAGAAGCTGTGGAGAAACGTAGAAATTTCTTCATAATTACCGGCCCTCGTAGAATAGGGAAAACGAGCTTTCTCTATGCCAGCCTCAATGAGCTTGAAAAAGAATATGGAATTCCATATGCAGTGGTGGATGCAAGGGCCGCAACTTCCATCAACTCCAAGTATCCACAGAGGGTCATAGCTGAGCGGCTCTACAAGGCCCTCGTGAGCAGAGGTTTTGTAGGAGGAGTAGTTTCAAAGGTAAAGGGCATAAAAATCGGAGGAATCGAGATAGAGACTGATAAGCACAACATTGACATAGTAGATATACTCTCAGCAATAAACGAGGGGAACGAGCTGACCATAATAGCCTTTGATGAGGCTCAATATCTCAGGTTTTCAAATGAAGACTTAACACGGCTTTTTGCATGGGTGCTTGATTATTTACCCAACGTGATTCTTGTCTTCACAGGCTCTCAGGTGGGAGTTTTGGAGAACTTTCTGCGTCTTGAGGATGGAAAGGCTCCTCTCTTTGGTAGATACGAAGTAAGGATAAACCTCCCCAGATTCAACCCCTCTGAGAGTTTAGAGTTCTTGAGAAGAGGATTTGAAGAGTACAGTATAAGAGTGAACGAGAAAGAGCTGTTGCCCGTAGTGAACAGCCTAGATGGGGTTCCCGGATGGTTGGTGCACTATGGAGCCCGTAGGATCGATGGACTCACCCACGATGAGGCCATTGAAAGGGTTCTTGAGGAAGCCATGAAATATGTAGAAACGGAGTTTGAAGAGCTGGACAAGCTATCTCCCAGATACAAGATCATTATGAGAATCGTCGCACGCCTGAGTGAGGGAAGAGGACACGCAAGATGGGAGAGAATAAAGAACCTTGCAGAGGAAGAACTGGGAGAAAGCATTGACGAGAAATCTATGAGGAAGTACCTCTCAAAGCTTGTGGACTATGGATTCCTAGAAACCATTGGATACGGAAAGTACCGGATACCAGATCCCGTTATGTATCGGGTTTTCAGGAGGATGTGACAAATCATAAAGAGGTACCCCATTATGGGGCCCCTCTAGTAAACCAAGGATCATTTCCTAAAAAGCCTTGCCACCAGCACCAAACCCAAGATAAGTCCAGGGCCACAGATAGTCCCTGTTTGCTGTGAGGTAGTATCTGATGGTGCGGTGGTTTGAGGAAGCTCAATTTCACCCTCGGGAAGCTTAAACTCAAAGGGCTGGCCAACGCACTTAAGCAAAAGCGGATTATCGCTCTCATCATAAGCAATCCATGAGTATTTTCCTCCCTTTTCATACCAACCGATGTGGGAGTTGTAACCTGATTTCCCTTTCTCCGCAACCTCAACGATTGCTTCAATGTCCTCATTGCTGATGCTTATTATCCCCTTCTCCTTCAACCACTCGAGCTCTACCCTTAAAGCCTCCTTAAAGTCGAAGGAATATGGATCAATAACACCCACAGGAGCATTTGCACTTTCGGTTTTAAACTCTATGTCACCAAAAGCACATGCTATGCCGAGCTCTTCAAAAAGAGCCTTCAACTCATTCAGGTCATCCTCAC
>QMUE01000211.1 GCA_003663535.1 Thermococci archaeon | reverse complement strand
TCTCTGTGGGGGCAGGGTTTTCCTTCATCTCTGAGTTTTTTGTACTCTGCAGGGTTACAAGTGCACACATAGGCCTTTCCCATCTCGAGCAGTTTTTCTGCATAGGAATAATAAATCTCCAATCTGTCGCTTGCGTGGTGGATCTTGTCTATTTGAAAGCCAAGCCATTTTAAGTCCTCAATAATCCAGTCGTAGAATATTGATTCAGGTCTTTTGACCTTTGGATCTGTGTCATCGAATCTCAAAATGAATTTCCCATCATATATCCTCGCATACTCATGGCTTAAAATAGCGGCCCTAGCATTCCCAAGGTGGAAAGCCCCATCAGGGTTTGGAGCAAATCTTGTAACAACTTTTCCTTTCTCAGCTTTGGGTAGTGGTGGGAGGCCCTTCTTTTCTTCTTTTTTCCCTTTTTGCTCTTCAAAGAACTTGGGATAGATCTCTCTAAGCTTTGCCTCCTGTTCATCCATACTCATAGAATTAACCTCTTTGACAACTTCATTAACGGTGGGTATCACGTCCTTAGCTTTTGGTCTCAGCTCTGGATTCTCACCAAGGAGTTTCCCTATCACGGCCTTTGGACTCGCTTTTCCATCGTGCTGAATAGCATTGATGAGCGCATATTTGAGTATCGTCTCCCTTATCTCCATTTTTCTTCACCAGAGTGAGAACGATAGGATGAGTTATAAACCTTGTGCGAGGTTCATTAAAAAGAATTTTAAATCACTACACTTATTGTTTTTGGTGTTGCCAATGAACAAAGTGGAGAGAACACTGGTAATCATAAAGCCTGATGCCGTTGTTAGAGGTCTTATAGGTGAAATTATAAGGAGATTTGAGAAGAGAGGCCTTAAAATCATCGGAATGAAGATGATCCACATTGATAGAGAATTAGCTGAGAAACACTATGAGGAGCACAAAGGAAAGCCCTTCTTTGAGCCTTTGATAGATTACATAACAAAAGCCCCAAGTGTGGTAATGGTCGTAGAGGGAAGATATGCAATTAGTGTTGTAAGAAAGATGTGTGGTGCAACAGATCCAAAGGACGCCGAGCCAGGAACAATTAGAGGTGATTATGGTCTTGATGTGGGGAATGCAATATACAATGTTATTCATGCCTCTGATAGCGAAGAAACTGCCAAGAGAGAAATAGCACTTTATTTCAAGGACGAGGAGCTCTTTGAGTATTGCAAAGCCGCAGAGTGGTTCTATCACTCTCACTGGGACAAGGAGAAGGGGGAGTATATCGACTCCACAAACTGTTTGAAGCTTTGATTTCTCTTTTCTAAATTATTAAAAACTTTGAGTTCCAATCTTTTTTAGGTGCTCGGCATGTGTGATATTCTCGTTGCAACTCCCAAAGCAACTAAGGAGAAGACGATGATTTTCGCTAAGAACAGTGACAGAGATCCAAATGAGGCTCAGATTCTTGAGGTTATTCCAAGACAAAAACACGAAGAGGAGAGCGTTAGGTTAACGTATGTTGAGTTTCCTCAAGTTGGGGAGACCTATGCAGTAATTCTCTCGCGCCCCTGGTGGATCTGGGGAGCTGAAATGGGTGTTAACGAATTTAACCTTGCCATTGGGAACACAGCGGTTTTCACTAAAGAAAAAATCCCGGAGAAAGGTATATTGGGGATGGACATGATAAGACTTGCCTTGGAAAGAACAAAGACTGCAAGGGAAGCTATGGAATTCATAATTAATATAATCGAGAGCTATGGCCAGGGAGGGAATGGGAGTTATGAGCACAAAATGATTTACAGCAACTCGTTTATAGTTGCGGATCCAAAAGAGGCTTGGGTTTTAGAAACAGCAGGTAAAAACTGGGTTGCAAAGAAAATTGAGAGCGTATACTCCATTTCAAACGCCCTAACTATTGAAGACGATTGGGATTTAGCCTCGGAGAGTGTTGAGAGGCTAGCTAAAAAATCAGATTTCAGCTTTGCAAGGTATTTTTCTGATTGGTTCTACACCCATTTTGCCCACGGAAGAGACAGGAGAGCTTTTACCTACAGGAAGCTTAAGGAGAATGAAGGGAAAATAACGCTTGAATATATGATGGAAATCTTAAGATCTCACAGTTTTGAGTCTTACTCTCCAGAAAAAGGCTCCATGAAAGACATATGTATGCACTACGGTGGATTAACAAGGCCTTCGCAAACGGCATCTTCTCAAATATCAGAGCTTGGAAAAGGCATGCACTGGTTTACCGGAACTTCACTCCCATGTTTGAGCATCTTTAAGCCGATATTTTTTGAGACACCTCTCGAGTTAGGAGAAAAGCCCACAAACAAATATAATCCAAACAGTTACTGGTGGCGCATGGAGAGGTTTCACAGAGTTTTCCAGACAAACTATAGGGAATACATAAGAGAATTCTCAAAACAAAGAGATGACCTCCAGAGGGAGATAATAGAGAGAGCTAGAAGACTGCAAAAGAAGAAAGAGTTAGTAAAATGGGCCTTTGAATTGGAAAAAGAGTTCGTGGAGAAATGGGAGAAGTTAATTGTTCCTGGCAGGTTACCTTTCTTGTACGGTATGAAATGGAGAAAAGTTAATGAGAGTGCACGATTGAGATAAGTTTTTAACCTCTTTCCATTTTCTCTTTTCTGGTGCTTGGAATGGACGGAATGCTTGAGATATTTTTGCTCTCTTTGATACCAACATTTGAGGGAAGGTATGCAATAGTTTATGGCATTGGTAGGGGCTATTCTATTCCTGGCACTTTGATAATGGCATCTCTTGGGATTTTAGTTCTTTCTCTTGTACTCCCCATTGTGCTTCCGGTTATAGATTGGGTTATGCTTAAGCTTGAGGGTACCTCTTTGAGGAAATTTGCAGAGCTCTATTTGAGGTATATAGGGCGAGTAAGGAGAAAAGCCCATCCCTATGTGGAGAGATGGGGATTCTTGGGCCTTGTAGTGTTCGTTGCAATTCCTCTTCCGGGAACTGGGGTATGGACCGGAAGTTTAGCTGCATATATCTTTGGAATAGAAAAAAGGGAAGCAATCTTGGCTTTGATCATTGGTGGGCTTTTGAGTATTATGATGACTCTACTTCCAAGTTTAGGCTTGGTAAAAATAATTTAAAAAGAAGAGACTTTACCTTTAGTCGTTAAGAAGGCTCCGTCCGTAAGGGTGGGGATGAATTAGGGGAGGTTGGAGAGTGTGCAGGACGAACCTGCGCTCCCCTAATGGCTTCCGGTGGAAGCCCCTTGCGATAGCGAGGGGAGGAGGTCACTTTGTGGCTTTTGTTATTTCCACGTTTTTCACGAGAACATAGGGTGTAAACACGGGGGTAGTAACTTCCCACCAGTGGACATGATAGAGATCTTTTCCTAATGTTGCAATGTTCTCCAATATGTGCTGGAAGTTGTCACTTACCCTTATATTCCTTATGGGCTTAACAATTTCACCGTTTTCAATTAGGAATGCTCCATCCCTTGGTATTGTTGAGAAATCTCCGGTAACGTAGTTCTGGAAC
>QMUE01000210.1 GCA_003663535.1 Thermococci archaeon | reverse complement strand
TTGTCTTGTGCATGTCTATTCCTCCAGCTGAAACTGAATGTAAAAACCGCTTTCCACGTAATCTCCACTCTCAACAAGATAACTTATTGGTTTCTCAACAAGCATCTCCCTTGCAATCTTTCTTGTGCAGTATCTATCAACGCCAGCAAGAGCCATTATGAAATTGCTCCGATTCCATGGGTTTCTTATAACTTCAAAAATCTGAAGGGGATAACTATAAGGGATCGTTGAATTTGGTAGAGTTTGAATAATGGAATCATTAAAGAATTGGAATGCATGGAATTCTCGAGTGTTGCTTAGATTTTTCTTTACTTGCCATCTTTGTTCGTTAAATGCAAAATTTAGTGGTAACTTGGGGGAAATTCTCTTGGTTATCTCATTAGTAACAGGCCCACCGATTAAGATTAGATTCTTCTTTAAATCATCTCCCGTTAGTTCTTTATCAGACTTAACAATGATTGATGGCCTGATGGAGTAGTGACCCCATATTATTGAATTTTTCAGCTTTTCCTTAAGCTCAAAGGCTGTTTGCCTATCGTATTCAACTCCCTCTTTGTCTGGATTTTGGGTTCCGTAGACTATTATTATCCTGCCCATTTTGTAGCTTTTATCAAGAGCTAAAAAACCTGTTATAGGTGTTCTCCCCCAGAAGTACTCTGTAATGTTATCTGGTGTTGCCCACTTCTCCATACGCTCTGGCAACTGAGAAATATAATTCTCCAAAGTTTTGTTCATCTTTTTGATATCGGCGAGGAAATCTCCAACAAGGGGGTATCCAACTGCGGCGTCTTGTAAGATACGCCATTTTGAAAATGCTGGATAATCCGAAAGAATAGCATAGTTAGCAACAGCCTCAACCAAGTTTTCTTCTATGTAGCCATAGTTAGTGTAGAAGTGTCCATCATAGGCTGCATATGCCCACGCATTCTTAACTGCTTTGAGGTAGTAGTCAACACTCAGAAGCTCTTGAGCATGCTTGTACATAATAGGATCAATAAACGTATGGGCAAATTCGTGGATACCAATCCAAGCGTAGTAAAAATTAACTTGAGAGGACTTTGCATTAATGGTATGTCCAATGTAATATGCCGTATCATTAAAAACTGCAGCATGCTCGTGAATTGCCAAGCTATACGAAAGCTCAACCCTGTAATTCCGATAACTTCTGTTGAAAAGAGCATCAAGTTTGAGTATATATTTTGGCTTTAATGCCATTTTGCTTTGATTAACTGCTCGTTCATACTCATTTCTATGAAGTCTATAAAATTCCATAAAATTTGTCTCCTCTGCAAAATGAATGAGCTCTCTCAGAAGTCCGCTTAATAATTCCTCACTTTCATTTTCCAGTTTCATTCTAAAAATCTGATCAGACCACTCTCGTATGCCTGTATCCCGAAGATACCAAGATAAGTCCTTAGGAAAAGTTTCTCTCATAAGATATACGGCTGGATGTTCTTTGTATGGAGCAAAGTAAGTTAGAACGTCATCAATGTAGCTCTGAGGGGCAATTACAAACTCATCACTTCCATTAAACGCTAGAATGTAAACCACAGCAAACAGTTCTAGGTTTGGGTTAACTTCGACAGTTATTTGGTGTTCTTGAGCCTCTCCGAGAGAAAGCATTGATAAGAAAACCAAACTTGTAATAATTAGTGAAATAATTTTCATTGCTCGCATCGCCTATCACTCTATTGTTATTTTAATGTCATCAACCTTATATTTTTTGTTCTCATTCATCATCCATTTATTTGGGTTAAGGGTTATTTTCAAGGGTTTGTTGTTTAATTCAAATCGTATACTTCGGCACAACAATAAATCAGCGGAGTGATACTTGTCCGACTTTTTAATGGAGAACCACAAAGTTATTAAACTCTAATGCATTATAGTTTTATGCATAAAACTATAAGGTGATAATATGTTCGTGGACAGAAGGGTTGAATTAAAAGTATTGCGTTCTGCTTATGACTCATTAAAGAAAGGGGAGAAAGTTAACGTCGCCATTATTGGGCCGAGAAGAGTCGGAAAAACAGCGCTTCTTCTTGAATTTAAGGAGAAAGCTCAAGGAGTAATTTCATATTTAAACTTACAGCGGGTTGGGAGCTTGGAATCTTTCATCTTTGCATATACACGAGAATTTCTATATGAACTTGCCAGTGCCTTGGATATGAAAACTGAGAGAAGTGAGCTCTTAACATGGGATGATTTACTAATCCTTTCGGCAAAGCTTAGCGTTGATAGAGAGGTTAAGGCCATCAAAGAGGGAACTCTTGAGACTCTTTTTGAAATGCAAGAGTTAATTTTAGAGAAAACAGAACAAAAAGCCGTTTTCATTTTGGATGAATTTCAAGAGATCCTTAACTTTAAAGGCTTCTTAGAGACGATGCGTGCTGTTACGGAAAAGCAAAGGAATATCGCGTACTTTGTTTCAGGCTCTGCTGTAAGAATGATGGAGGAAATTTTAGCTCCAAAAAACCCCTTCTTTGGTCAGTTCAGGCGGATTTATCTGAAGGGTTTGCCAAAAGAAGACACAATAGTGCTTGCAAAAACAACTCTGGAAAGATCTGGGGTTGATACTACTCACTCAGCGCTTGAGTTGATTTACAACCTCACTCAAGGCCACCCGTTTTATGTTTTAGCTCTGTGTAGGCGTCTAATTGAAGAGGGCTTTGAAAAAATTAGGCGTAAAGACATTCACTATGCTTTTCTCACTGAACTTTTGAGCGAAAAGGGGGACATTTACATGCATCTCGAGTATCTCTTCAACGAATCGCTCTCAAGAGCGTATAAAGGCCCAATACACAAACAAATTTTGCTCGTATTGGCCCAAGAAGAGGGATTAAGGCTTTCAGATATTGCCAAGCGTTTGAATAAGCCCAGCGGTGAAGTATCAAACTATTTGAAGTTCCTTTTGAGAACGGATTTGATTGTAAGGCAGGATGATAGATACTACTTTGCCGATAAGCTCATGCGCTTTTGGCTTGCAAAGACTTACCTTGGCATCACCGAGCTGGAGCTTAGGCGAGAGAGATTTTTGGAGGAATTGATTAAGGAGTTGGAGGAAAAGTATCTCAGGGTGAAAAAAGAGCTTGGAATTGCAAAGGAGGCTCTGGTTAGGGAGAGAATGAGAGATGCTTTTAGTATCGATTTCAAGCCTTATCGAAGAGGCGAGATTGAGTTTGATGGTGTTGCTTTTGATGATAGGATTCATGTGCTTGAGATTAAGTGGAGGAACAAGCCTGCGACATATAGGGATGTAGAAGAGTTCATCAGGAAGGTTAAGAATGAGTTTGGGTCTGCAGTGATGTTTTTCTTCTCAAAATCTGGGCTCACTGAAAAAGCTAAGGAACTGTGCGAGAGAGAGGGAGTTAAGATGCTCACACCTAAGGATTTGGAGGTGAGCTGAGTTTTCTAAGGGAGATAAAAATTAATGAGAGGGTTCTAACTGTTTAGCTTCGAAAAATCACCCCTTTTGCGGGCTGGAAGTCTCGCCCTTTAGGGCGGGAGGAAAGCTCGCTTAGC
>QMUE01000209.1 GCA_003663535.1 Thermococci archaeon | reverse complement strand
TGCGGCCCATGTTACACCAGTGCCATCTGTAACTGTAAAGACAGTTGGGCCCCCTGTAACTTGGATTTGCGTGATCTTGCCCCTAATTCTAATTGTTCTCCCTGCCATTTCCTTGGTCAACACGCCAATCTCTGTAACTGGAAGCTCTTTTTTCACAAATACTTCCTTATAATGTCTCAAAGCAGACTCTATAAGGTCTACTTCCTTCTTTTCTGGTCTCACATCTAAGACTTGGACAAGAATTTCTTCTCCAGGCTTATATCCCCTCCGACCCAGGAGATCCCTTTTCTTTATTAACCCCGTTACATGAGGATTGAGACTAACAAAAGCTCCAAAGCGTTCTACTCTATCAATAGCACCCTTGTAAACCTTCCCAACTTCTACATCCTCATAGTCACAGGTTTTATCGAGAATATAAACAACCTTATACTTCCTCTCACACTCCGAACACACCCAAGAAGTTTCCATACCTGGTTCCCAAGACTCCTTAATCCTTCCACAGATATCACAGGCTAAGACCCTGCCGGTTCCACCACATGTTGGGCATGTATCATAAACAGGAACAACCCCTTTCCCATGACATTCTGGACAGGGGATCTCATCTACTTCCTCTTCTACTCCAAAGTAATCAAGATTACGATAACCCTTAAGCTTATCCCCTAGCTTAAAATCTGCTGGCACGTATCCCCATCCATTGCAAACCTCACACTCTTTCTCGCCACTTTTTATTTTCCCGGTACCATGACACTCAGGACACTCTTTAACTACCATCTCGCACACCTCTTACAAAATTAGCATTATTCTCATCTAATGAGACCACCTTCTCTAGGCTTATAACTCTTTCCTTCATTCCTCTTTGGCAAAGAGTACCCAGAAGCTAAACATAGAGAGACCATAGAGTGCCCCGGTTATGAGGAATGGCCAAGTTAAAGAGATATCAAATATTCTGCCACCCATAAACTGCCCGAGAGCATGAGTAGTTGTCCACGCAAAGCTCCTTAAGGCTATAGCTGTCGACCTTTCTTCCGTGGTGAAAAAGCGCATCATGAAGGCATCCCATATTGGGTTTACTATATTCATTAAGATCGTTCTAATGGTGTACACTACCGCTGCAACAGGAAAAACAGGAGAAAATGGCATTGCAAATATTAGTAAACTTGCACTTCCATCGAAGCCAACTATCGTCCTAACACTCCCAATTTTGTCAGATATCATGGGAAGAGTAAACATTCCAATTCCCATTATAAACTCTTGGATGGCAAAAAGACCACCAATACTCTCTAAACTAGTTCCAAAGCGCTTATTGAACCACAATCCAATATAAGGTATCGTGACCCCAGCTCCTAGGCCTATTAATGCCGAAGGAAGAGAGAACTTGGCAATTTTAATTACCAACTCCTTTTCAAGTTTAAGTCTCTTCTCTTCCCTCTTTAAAACAGGAGAGATTAAAAAGATGAAAAGTCCCTGAAGTGGGATCAACAGAGTAGCAACTAAAAGAGTCATCTTATAGGGATTCGAGCCATCAAGAAGGTTTGGTAAAGCTCCACCCAAATACATTCCTAAGGCCGATCCCATAGTCCCTAATGCAGCATTTAAACTGAAGAGGTAATGTCTCTTCTCCTCACTCGCCTCCTCACTCAATAAAGACATCAAAGCAGGCATTTCGAGGGCCATTCCCACTCCTAATATTGCAGATGCAATGGCAAAAACCCAAAATTCCGGAATAAACACTTGGAGGAGTCTTGCAATGAAAAACATGCCTACAGAAAACAATATCGTTCTTCTATAACCTAATTTAACACTAATATGGCCTGAAACCAAAAGAATTATGGCTTCGACTAAAGTAGAGATTGAGAAAAGAACTCCTATCTCAGAGAAACTCATCCCAAGGGAAGAATAATAGAATGGTAAGATAAAATAGGATATATTACCCCCTAACCAAGCTATGAAGGAATAAGCAATAACAAGCTTTGCATCTCTGCTGAATCCTTTATAGTTTTGGATCGACATCAAGTCCTCTTTAATAAGGAATCCATTTATAAAATTGTCGAAACGCTTAAATCTTGTTATACTTTGCAAAGAAGAAGTAAAATATCAGAGTGGCCGTCACATAGAGTGTTGCAGTGACGTAAAATGGATAGCTGAGAGAGAGTGAGAAAAGTACCCCTCCTATATAATTTCCAAGGCCTCTCATAAAAGTTGAGAAAGCCCTTCTAATACCAGCTGCCGTGGCTTTCTCTTCCGTGGTAAAGAATCCCATCATAAAAGCATCATTTATAGGCCAAACTATGTTCATGAGAATTGAACGAATTATGTAAACAAAGGCCGCTAAGAGGAAGAGCTCTAATGATGGAAAAATCCCAAAGAGAAAAGCGGCAGTTATTTGGAAGAAAGATATCGTTTTTACCGGGCCGATTCTATCCACGAGCTTTGGAAGAACAAAGGAACCTACGCCCATCACAAGCTGCTGGGCAAAGAAAACACCACTTATAACAGCCAGCGTTTGGCCAAAACGAAGGTTAAAGTAAAGGCTCATATAGGGAATCGTTATACCTGCTCCCAAACCGATCATCGCGGAAGGAAGAGAAAACTTAAGTATTTTCACTACTAACTCCTTTCTCCAATTTATCCGCGGGTTTTTAACTGGGATATCCCTGATTATTGTGAGGATAGGGATTACAACTGCAAACTGAAGAACTGCCAAAGCAACAACAAGTCTATATGCAAGTGAAGTAGTTATACCAAAGTTCTCCATGAGAAAATCCGGAGCAAATCCAGCAATTAAAACTCCCAAGGCATTTAATATTGTCCCCAACCCAAAGCTGATGGAAAAGGCGTGATGTCTCTCTTTCTCCTCAACTTCTTCACTCAGTAATGCATAGAAATTGGGCTGTCTTATACCCATATTGGCACCAATCAAGAAAAATCCCAGTGCAATCACGTAGAAGTTAAACGCCAAGACTTGGAGTATCCTCCCCAAAAGACCCAAGGAAGCCCCAAGAAGGAGAGTTTTCTTGTAGCCAAGCCTAAGCGATAGTTGTCCTGCAATCAGGAAAAACAATCCACCAACAAATGTTTGGATTGAAAAGAAAATTCCCATCTTATCCATTCCATATCCTAAAGCGCTTAGATAGAACGGCATTATGAATACGGAGAATTGGAGGAATAATTGGCCCGCCCCATTAGCCATTATGAGGAGTTTTGCGTCTCTGTTGTAGCTTCCAAGCATAGTTGAACTATAAATCATAGCGTTTATAAATTTATCGAAATGAAATCCGGAAAGTTTAAATACTCCCTTAAAATGGTTTTACTGGTTAAAATCAGCCGATAAGAACCCCCATGTAGGTCTAATCAGAGGGGCTAAAATAAGCTTTAACCTATTTTGTCACCTCTAATTTCAATCATAACGTTAGCAATTCTTCTAAAATCCTAAAAGCAGTTAACAGAGCCATTATAAGAAATACCACCTTCAGTTTCTTTGACCCAATTTTTACCGCAACTTTTGCTCCCAGCCAAGAACCTATAATCACTGGAAC
>QMUE01000208.1 GCA_003663535.1 Thermococci archaeon | reverse complement strand
TGGCAGGAATACTCCCTTAAGATTGGATTCCTCTATGCAGCGGTTATCAATCTCATTACCATGTTGCTGATGGCACTTCTGGTGAAAGATTAATTTCGTCATTTTTTCATTATTTTCTTGATTCTATAAAATAGACTACAAAAACTTAGTCAGGTCTAATGAAAATATTGTCAGAAAGACTAAAAAGGAAATATGTCAACAAAGAGAGGAGATTAAACAATGAAAAAACTTTTAATCATCGGTACCGGTGGAACGATTGCAAGCGCTAAAACAGAACAAGGATACAAAAGTGTCCTTAAAATAGATGAAATACTTAAACTAGCCAAAATAAAACTAGAAAATGGATATAAAATTGATAGCACCAATATTATGAACATAGACAGCACTCTGATACACCCAGAAGATTGGGAAATTATAGCTAAAGAAGTTTTCAAGGCTCTTGATGATTATGATGGCATTATAATAACTCATGGAACAGACACTTTGGCCTACACCGCTTCAATGTTAAGTTTCATGATAAAAAACCTCAACAAACCGATTGTATTCACTGGCTCCATGTTGCCAATAACAGAAAATGAAAGCGATGCCCCCAGAAACATTAGAACTGCAATAAAATTTGCAATGGAAGATGTCGCAGGTGTTTTTGTAGCTTTCATGGATAAAATAATGCTGGGTTGTAGGACATCTAAGGTTAGAGCCCTCGGCCTAAATGCATTTATGAGCATAAATTACCCTGATGTGGCTTATGTAAAAGGAGAAAAGATCCTATACAATATCCCCAAAGAAAAATTCCAACCAAATGGTAGCCCTGAGCTAGATACAAAGTATGACCCAAGGGTTGTTGTTTTAAGAGTTACCCCTGGCTTAGGGGGGGAGATCATAGATGCAGTCCTAGATGCTGGATATAAAGGCATAGTTCTAGAAGGCTATGGTGCGGGTGGTCTCCCCTATAGAAAGAGTAATCTTCTAGGCAAAATTAAGGAAATTACACCAAAAATCCCGGTAATTATGACAACTCAAGCACTCTATGATGGGGTTGACATGAGAAAATATGAAGTAGGACGAAAGGCATTAGAAACAGGAATTATCCCCGCAAAAGACATGACAAAGGAAGCAACGACCACAAAGTTAATGTGGGCCCTTGGACACACAAAAGACGTTGAAAAGATAAGAGAGATAATGCATACAAACTATGTAAATGAGATAAAAAGCTAAAATCAAGCCTTTTCAAGTTTTTCCACAAGTTCCTCTGTTATCGTTAGTGGTTTATTTACTTCGAATATGTCACTAAGTTCCCATATAACTTCCCCTTTGTTTATGGCCTTGACGTAGTGCTCTGCAAGTTCTTTGGCCTTGTCAAAAGAATCGGCCTCAACGATTCTCCTTACATACCATTTCATTTCCCCATATCTGAGTTTGAATTCCGCCATGTACATGGTTACCACCAAAGAAAAAATTGATGCACAAGTATAAAAGGATTAAGATCATGGGTTCTGTTGACTTATTGCTGGTGAGGTGAAAAATAAGCTTCGCCTGCTTGGCAGGAATACACTTCCTAACCTCCATCCCTTCGGTAAATTTGCCTATAAGAGCGGATAAATGACTTCATCAGCCCTCCCATTTCGCTCAAATGCTTATGACACTTTTTTCGACATGGAACCCGGTGGCAAGTATCTATACCTCAACACAAGGGATGGAATCAAGAAACCCGAGAAGATTATTCCCAACTTAAGCAGACACATAGTCGTTCAAGATGCGGCAACGCCAAAAACAGACCTTATTTAAAACACCAATAAAGGGTTGCTTTCTGCATTAGTTGGACTATTTGAAGAAAAAGGGGTTTTGAAGTAATGAAGAGTAGGAAAAGGAAATTAAAGAGAAAGTAAGGAAAGTGAAAAGCTGAAGAAAATCTGAGTTAAAGCAAATTGGCAAGTTTCTTTATATCTTTATTTTCCTGCATAATCTTTAATATGGAAAAAGAAAAATTTAAGTATTTCAGGTGCCATACAAATCTGTGAAGTTTCCCGAAAGCATTGCGGGAAATTTAGAGTTGTCCGAAATTCGACTCGGCGGTGATGAGAGATGTATAAAGTAGATTTAAAAAATAAATCTGCCAAGAAGTTAACACCAATACGATTTAAAGACCTCGAATTGAAAGAGAAATTTGACATTGAAATATGGGTTAGAAAAAATCCGGAAATATTAGGTGAAAATTTAATGATAATATCAGAACAAACGTTATTGCCTTCAGGTAGACAACCAGATTTATTAGCGTTAGATAAAAATGGAAACCTCGTGATTATAGAATTAAAGAAGGATGATTCTGGAAAGGATGTGTATTGGCAGGCTATTACATACGCAGCGAACTTTTCAGAGTTTACATACTCTGACATTATGGATATGTATGAGAAATATCTGGAGAATCTAGGGCAAACAGATCCTAACCCAAAAGACAAAATTGAAGAATTTGTTGAAGAAGATATAGAAAAGATAAATCAGAAACAAAGGATAATTTTGGTTTCTAAGGAATTTCATCCAGATGTTTTAAGAGCTGTTCTATGGCTGAGGGATTTTGAAGTGGATATAAAGTGTATTAGGCTGATGCCATACATAGACGAGAATAATCAATTGTTCATAGTTCCTGAGGTAATAATACCAACTCCAGGCGTAGAAGAATACATTGAAAGAAAAATAAGTAAACAAAAGACCATCAAAAAATCATACCCAAGCCCGTTCTCATTAGAAAAGGGTAATTTCACAGATGATGAACTTAGAAGGAGGTTAAAAGAAACTTTAACACGAGATTCAGATTTGACACCAAGACTTATAGCATTTATAAAAATCCTCCTTTCAGACAATCGACCTTTTAGTAGAGAGGAAATAAAACAAAGATTATACGATATGGGTATTGGAAAGAATTTAGGACAAACCGGGAGATATCTTAGTAATATTTCTTCCTTTTTAACTAAAAAATCAACACCTCATTTAAGACAAATAATAGAATTTGAAATGCCCCATGGAATTGAGGGAGAAGTCAAAGACAACTATAGAATAGTAGACAAATATAGAGAATTAGTTAAAGATGTGTTAAAGGACATAGGTGAAGAGATATGAAGTATTTACCGCCGAGCCGAACTCTCCGCTCGCTAACACTCGCTTCGGTGCTAACGCACTCAGACAACAAGCAGATATCTGGCTTTGGCTTACGCCTTCGCTCAAATCCTCGCTTCGCTCCGCCCCAAATTCCCCTTCGGGGAATTTCATATGCCCTCAAAACGTTATACTCAACAATAAGTTAACAGAGCCAGATTATGTGTTCTTCTTCAGCTTTACAACTTGCTTAGCGAACTCTTCAAGAACTTCCTTTCTTTTGCCCTCAAAGAACTTTATTGAACCTGCAAAGCTGTGACCACCACCTTCAATCCCAGCATCTGGTAGTTTTTCCTGAAGTACTTTTATTATGAGATTTAAATCAAAATTATAAACCTGCATCCCATCACTTGCCCTAACTACTGCAAAGTCTGGCCCATACGCAAGGGTTAAAATCGGGCTATCC
>QMUE01000207.1 GCA_003663535.1 Thermococci archaeon | reverse complement strand
TAATAGCTGATGAAGACGTAGATCCTGAATTTGGTACCGGAGCAGTTTATAACTGTACTTATGGTGATGAGCAGGACGTGGTATGGCAAAAGCGCTATAATCTACCAGTGATCATTACCATAAATGAAGATGGCACCATGAATGAAAATGCCGGCAAGTATGAGGGACTAACAGCAGAACAAGCAAAGGACGCAATAGTGAAGGATTTAGAAAAGATGGGCCTCATTTATAAGAAGAAACAGGTACATCACCGTGTTCTTAGACATACTGAGAGAAGTTCATGCAGGGCCCCTATCGAACTATTACCAAAGAAACAGTGGTTCATAAAAGTGAAAGAGTTTACAGAGGACATAGTGAAAGTATCCGAGCAGATAAAGTGGTATCCACCAGATATGTTCCTAAGACTAAAGGATTGGGCCGAGAGTATGGATTGGGACTGGGTAATAAGCAGACAGAGAGTTTTTGGAACTCCAATTCCATTCTGGGTGTGCAAAGACTGTGGAGAGATAATCCCTGCAAGAGAGGAAGACTTACCAGTGGATCCAAGATTCAACGGAGCACCTGTAGATAAATGTCCCAAATGTGGAAGTACCAACCTAGAAGGGGCAAAAGACGTTCTTGATTGTTGGGTAGATTCCTCCATAAGCCCGCTTGTAGTAAGCAAATGGCAAAAAGACGAAAAATGGTTCAGCCACAACTTCCCCACATCCTTAAGACCTCAAGGGACAGACATCATACGAACATGGGGCTTCTATACAATCTTCAGGACTTACATTCTAACTGGAGAGAAGCCTTGGGACGATATACTCATCAATGGTATGGTGGCAGGCCCAGATGGAAGGAAAATGAGCAAGAGTTATGGAAACGTGGTTTCACCGGAAGAAGTGATTCCAAAATATGGTGCTGATGCATTAAGACTTTGGACAGCCCTGGCCCCACCTGGGGAGGATCATCCATTCAAGTGGGAAACCGTGGACTACAACTACCGCTTCCTCCAAAAGTTATGGAACATCTTCCGTTTTGCAGAAAGACATATCAAAGACTTTGATTACGAAGAGTACAAAGATATAGAACTCGAACCCCTTGACAAGTGGATACTCTCCAGACTTCACCGTTTAATAAAATTTGCCACCGAAGAACTCGAAAAGTACCGCTTCAACCTTCTCACTAGAGAATTAATGACCTTTGTATGGCACGAGGTTGCAGATGAGTATATTGAAATGATAAAGCACAGACTCTATGGAGAAAATGAAGAGAGCAAAATTAAGGCAAAAACTGCACTATATGAGCTCCTTTACAACATAACCTTGCTACTTGCTCCACTAGCGCCTCACATAACCGAAGAACTTTATCAAGAGATGTTCAAAGAAAGAATCGGTGCAAAGAGTGTACACTTGTTAGAGTGGCCCACATATAGGGAAGATAGGATCAGCGAAGAGGCCGAAAAACTTGGAAAACTAGCAAGTGAGGTAATCGGTGCCATGAGAAGATACAAGAACTCACATGGATTAGCGTTAAATGCAAAGCTTAAACACGTCACAATTTATACACTAGATAATTATGACACACTCAAAATCCTAGAAAAAGACATTGCCGGCACAATGAACATTGAAAAACTCGAAATCATCAAAGGGGAGCCAGAACTCGAGGAAAAGATCATTGAAATCAAACCCAACTTTAAGAACGTGGGGCCAAAATATGGAAAACTTGTTCCAAAGATCACCAAGCATCTTAAAGAAAATGCAGAGAACATAGCTAAGAGTCTCAAAGAGAGTGGAAAAGTTGAATTTGAGATAGAAGGACAGAAAGTAGAGCTTGGTAAGGATGACATAGTGATCAGAAAAGCCGTGTTCAGTGAAGGGGAAGAAGTGGAGACTGCAGTAGTTAAAGATGCTGTTATTCTCTTCTTCTAAAATGTTTTTATTGTCTCTTCCCCCTCTCTTTAAGTCGGTTTAAAGCTTCTTCATATTTTTTGTTTTCCTTAGCCCATTCACTAAGTTTCTCACACGGAAAATCCTCACATTGATAACAGAATTCTAATCCCTTTTCATCAACACAACATCTAAGTATCCAACAGTCCGGTGACCAATGTTTTGTTCTATCCTCTCTACAACCTAAACAGTGAATGTCTTCGATTTTTACATCTATGTGCCTCTCCTCTTTAAACCAATTTACAATTCTTTGGGCTATCTCTGGATTATCTGAGGCTCGGAAAATATCACATTCACTGCAGTTTAGACCACAAACTGCAATCATCTGGTTCTTCTCCATTATTCTCACCTCCTTTCGCTTTTTTACCTCTTTCTGCAAGCATTTTCTCTTTACCAAGTTTTGGTAGTCATTCCCCCTTTAACAATCTTTGATTTTCTTTGGATACATTGCTAAGGAAGATAACTTCCCTAAAATCCAAAAATAGAACTCTTTTTGTACAGTTGTTATCATGAACTCTACAATGGGCAATTTGGATTGAAATTATAAAAGAGTTTTGTAAGCAGTATAGCAAAAATAGGAAGTTATTGAAATGATGTTTCTTCAAAAAATTAGTCATATGCAAACCTTCTTTAATGAAAGGGAAGATGTCAGAACCGAGTCAAGGGACAAAAAGTGAAGAATTAACAGTTATAGCAAAGCATCATAGCTCTTTTCAGCAGAATAACCCTATAAAGTTTGCCGTTGATTATTCTAGGGCTTGAAATCTTGTTTAGATGCTGGATTCTTTTCCTCTCAAGGGCTACAAAGTTGAGCTCTCTTAAAACCTGAACAAAATCCTCCCATCTTATGTTGAGCCACTTTGAGTATTCATCGAAGAGCTCCTTTTCAACGACCAAAAACTTCTTTCCATCTATTAAGAACCTTTTCTTGTGTTTTGGCAGCTCTTTTCTCAACCTCCACTTTGCGTGAAGAGGTGATTGGACTTCCAAAACTGCATCCTCCATGGATTTACCCTCCAAAATCATCTTGAGCAGAATTTCAAGGATGAGGTTTATTCTATCAGGAACGCCGATTATATCTCCTCTTAGTGAGATCTTCCTTCTTAGGACTTTTATCCCTCTCTCTTCAAGCTCCTCCCCTATTTTCGGTGTGGTTTTCTTCTTTGTTCCCCCAGTATCGACAATCCCCCCAATTATAAATGCCCCAGCTGAGAAATCATCTTCACTTAGGTCTTTATCCGCCCATGGATCGAGGAGAACAACCCTCTCTATTCCTTCTTTTTTGAGAAAGTCCCACGTTGGTCCCTCGTAGGCAGTAACCTTCTCTAAGGGAAAGTTTGACATTCTTTTGAATTCATCGTTAACCCACGTCAGAGCTAAGCGATCTCCCCATAAATAGTCCCTAATCACGCCATAGCTTTGAGATGCTTGAAGGGCCACTTTCTTCTTCTCTTTCTCCGTGTGCTTTTCCCAGTGCATGAGGTCAATTATAAAATACGGCCACCTGTGCTGGTGAAGCCTCTCTCTGAGGTCTTTAACTTCAACAACAATTTCAAACTTTTTTAGATGCGAGGAATTTAATGGCACATAGGCAAAAAGAGCGCCTTTTGTTACTCTTCCGCTTAGATCCCAAGCTATCGTCGTTGG
>QMUE01000206.1 GCA_003663535.1 Thermococci archaeon | reverse complement strand
TAACTTCGGAAATAGAAAGAACAAAGACTGAAATAGCTATTTTAGAGCTATTAACTGCTTTAGATTTGGAAGTAGAGTATCTCAAATCAACAAAAACTGTAGAGATAGTAGTTGGGTTTGTTGAGAAGGATAAATTTGGGCCACTTATTAAAGAGTTGAATGCTACTTTGCAGAATAGAGTTGCTTATGTTTCAAAAGACCTAAAAGGGAAGTATTTGGTTGTCTTTGTTTTTCTAAAGAAAGATTATGATAAGGCCAACCCGTTTCTTGCCAAATATTCCCTTGAGCGGCTTGAGATCCCAGAAGTAAAAGGAAAACCTAGGGAAGCAATAGAAACTCTCTGGAAACATATTGAAGTTAAAAAACGAGAGCTAGAATCTGCTGAGGCTGGGGCTAGGAATCTTGCGAAACAGTATCATGATGAACTTGTGTTTTATCGAGAACTGATGGAAAATGAGAGAGAAAAGGCAAATATGCTGAGCAATTTAGTGAGAACCAATATGACATTTGCCCTTGTAGGCTGGTTACCTAAGAAAGATGTGGCCCGCATAACGGAGGGGCTCAAAAAAATCACCTGGGGAAAGGTTTATGTTAATACAAAAACTCCCACAAAAGAGGAATTAGACGAAATACCAATTAAACTCAAGAACCCGAAGTTTATAGAATCCTTTGAAATGCTTACTGAGATGTTTGGAGTTCCAAAGTATAATGAATTGGACCCAACACCAGTTCTAGCCTTTACCTATTCGTTCTTCTTTGGTTTTATGCTTACCGACTTTGTTTACGGCCTTATTATTGCAGTTATAGCTTCTTTACTGATTAAAGGACATAAAAAGTTAAACGATGGAACCTACAAATTTTCAAATATCTTAGTTTGGAGTGCATTTTTCACGACTGTGATGGGAGTTCTCTTTGGTAGTTACTTGGGAGATGCCCTACAGAGGGCAGGCTTAAATGTCCCCGCACTTTTAGACCCGATGAGAGGAGCATTAATGGTCTTAGGTCTGGCACTTGCAATAGGACTTATTCACTTGTTCATTGGGTATACACTTGGGTTCATAGTGAAATTCAGAAACGGTGAAGTGAAGGATGCAGTTTTTGACCAGCTCTCTTGGATGTTAATAATCCTGGGAGTGGTCTTTATAGTACTGGCAATGGCAAACTTCATAAGCATGTCTCTAGGTGAGGTCATATTTGGAGCAGGATTTGTGCTATTTGCAATATCTCAGTTTAGAAGTGATCTTCCACTTCCAATGAGGTTCTTAATGACGATATCTAATTTCTTTGGCTTTATTGGTAACTGGTTGAGTTATGCCCGTTTAATGGCATTGGCACTAGCAACAGCTGGAATAGCCATGGTCATAAATATCATTGTCCAATTAATATGGGGGATAAAAATCGGGCCCATCCCATTAGGCATGGTGGTAGGATTAGTAGTGTTCGTTGGAGGTCACATATTTTCAACCGCTATAAATGCCCTTGGGGCATTTGTTCATGCTCTGCGTCTACATTATGTTGAATTTTTTGGCACATTTTATTCAGGAGAAGGTAAAAAATTTGAACCATTTAAAGCTAAAAGAGAAGTATCTGAACTTGAGTTAGAAATTTAGGAGGTGTAAGGATATGGAGCCAATAGTTTATGTTGCATTGGGTGCTGCACTTGCAGCAGGTATTGCTGGAGCTGCATCGTCATTTGGAGTTGGTATTGCTGGAGCTGCAGCAGCAGGAGCGGTTGCTGAAGATGAAAAGAACTTTAGAAATGCATTGGTCTTACAGGGTCTCCCAATGACTCAGAGTATTTATGGGTTGATTACCCTCTTCCTCATAGCATTAGTTTCGGGAATACTTGGAGGAAGTTTCAGGTTTGCTGAAACTACAACAGATAATCTAATTAAAGCCGCAATTCTCTTAGGTGCAGGATTGACTGTTGGATTAACAGGATTATCTGCAATCCCGCAGGGTATTATAGCTTCAGCAGGTATTGGTGCCACCGCAAAGAACCCAAAGACATTCACACAATCAATTATATTTGCTGCTATGGCTGAAACAATGGCTATCTTTGGTTTGGTTGGTGCGCTAATCCTCATAATCACGGGAGTTGGCTTTTAAGGCCTTCTCTCCAATATTTCAAGGAGGAACTACCAATGGAAGGAGCAAGGCTAATTATCGAGGAAATTAACAAAGAGGCTGAGCAAAAGATAAAGTACATCTTGGAAGAGGCTGAGCAGAAAGCAGAAGAAATTAAGCAAGAAGCTGAAAAGAAAGCTAGAATCAAAGCAGATTGGATTATTAGAAAGGCCCAAACCCAAGCAGAACTGGAAAAGCAGAGAATAATAGCAAATGCTAAGCTTGAAGTTAGGAGAAGGAAACTTGCCCTTCAGGAAGAGTTAATTAATGAGGTTATAGGGACTATAAAGGATAGATTGCTATCGATTCCAGAAGCTGAGTATATGGAAGTACTTAAGGATCTTATAACAAGTGGAATTCAGGAATTAGGAGAAGAGAAAGTAGTACTTAGTTCAAATGGAGAGACATTATCTCTGTTAAAGGCCCATTTGAAGGAGATGGAGAAAAGCGTAAATGAGAAGCTCGGTAAGGATGTAGTAATATCACTGGGAGAACCCATAGAGACAATAGGTGGCGTAATAGTGCAAAATCTGGAAAAAACAATAAGAATAGATAATACTTTTGAAGCTAGAATGGAGAGACTTCAGTCTGACTTAAGAGCTAAAATAGCGAAAATTCTATTTGGGTGAGAGGCGTGGAAGTGAGCACTATAACGGCACTGATGGATACAACGTTGGTCGTGATTTTTACTTGGGTGGCATATAAAACAGGTCAAATACTGTGGAAGTACACTCCATATTCATATCCCAATGCTAGGATTAAAGCTATGGAAGCAAGATTATTCAATGAACAGAAACTTGGAGAATTGGCAGAATCAAAAACCCTCAACAACTTTGTGATGAACTTAGAGGATAGTGATTACAAACCATATTTGGGGAACCTGCCCTCCTTAAGAGCGGAGACCATTGACAGGGCATTGGAAGCATCCTTGGCTGATACATACCAGTTAATGCTGAAAATTTTACCAAAAAGAACAAGTGCATTTTTCCAGCTTCTTCTTGAAGAATGGGACGTTAGGAACATCTCTTCAGTAGTTAAGGCGAAATTTAGGGGAGAGGTGGCAAGAGACTATATACACGAATTGGGCACTCTTATAGGGAAAGTAAAAGCTATGGCTGAGGCCAAGACTCTGGAAGAAATTCTTGTTATACTTGAAGGCACGGAATACGAGGATCCATATCAGAGACTCCTTCTTAAGGAGATAAGTCTAGAAGAGTTTGAAACTGAGTTGTATAAAAAGCACTATTCCAAACTCCTTGAATATGCTCGCTCTCGGAAAGCTGAAGAAAGAGAGATCCTCGAAGAATTCGTGAACTTAAAGATTGATAAAATAAATCTGGTAACAATTTTGAGAGCTAAGGCACACCATTTAAGTGCAGATAAGATCAGGAACTCCCTTATCCCTGGCGGGAAAATGAACAGAAAACTCATTGAAACTCTCCTAAATGTAGAGG
>QMUE01000205.1 GCA_003663535.1 Thermococci archaeon | reverse complement strand
TACTCCGAAGCTTGGAACATTTATCTTCTTTTGAATCATAGTCTCTTCTGTTCCAACCGCTGGGATATCTGATAGTTTAATTTTTGGCTTCCCCATATCCACCTTTATTGATATTACTTTGTTATTGGAGTATTTTGGATAAGTATGAATGAGCCCAACACGTGTTTCAACGTCTACTTGTTTTTTCATCGGAACCAGTCCCTTATCTACTGCAAACTTTACAAGCACACGAATTCCATTCCCACACATCGGACCCTCTGAGCCGTCAGCGTTAAAATATTGCATTTTTACATCTGCCTTTCTATTTGTAGCTCTACGAACAAAAATAACTCCATCCGCTCCAACGGAAAAATGACGAGTACATATACGTTTTGAAAACTTGGATTTTTCTTTCTCTAGTATAAAAGTTTCAAATTCGTTTATTACGATAAAGTCGTTCCCACATCCGTGCATTTTTATGAATGGTATAATCATTTCTTCTTCCTCTCTATCAGTTAAAGAAGGTGTGTGTATCTGAATACTGAGTCACACGCTAACGTTGCTATTACCGCGTCCTTTCCTAGTTCTTCGGAAATTTTTAACGCCACATTTATGTTTGCTCCAGTGCTAGGGCCTCCCATAATCCCTTCATGTTTAATCATTTCCTTCATCGCTTTTAGGGCTTCCTTAGAACTCACTTCGACAACGTTGTCAACGATGTCTTTATGTCTTTTATATATCTCGGAAACGGTCATCGTTGCTAGCCCTGGAATGGGTTCACCTATAGAGCTCTCACCTAAAGTTACAGGAGACCCTTTCGGTACCACACCTATAATCTTTACTTTTTGTCCTAACTTTTCTCTTAAGAATTTGCCTACTCCAGAAATGGTTCCCCCAGTACCTACCCCCATAACAAAAGCGTCCACTTTCCCTCCTACTTGTCCGTAAAGTTCCCTTGCTGTTGTTTCATAATGAGCTCTCACATTTGCTTCGTTAGTGAACTGGTTCAGAAAGACCCCTCCGCGCTCTCTAGCTATTCTGTCAGCAACGTTGAGATAGTGTCCTGGATCCGAAGGAGGTCTTTTTTTCATTTTGGCGACTTTAGCGCCCAAGGATTCGAGCATACTTAGAGTACATGGGGATATATCTTCTTCAACGCAAAAGAATGTCTTCAGATTCATAATAGAGGAAATCCATGCAACGGATATTGCCGTGTTGCCGCTGGAAGCCTCCACAACAAGACCTCCATCGCACAACTTACCTTTGTCCATAGCATCCTTAATCATGTAGTAGGCAGTCCTATCTTTATGACTCCCGGTGGGGTTCATGTATTCAAGTTTGACAAATATCCTGCCCGTTCTCACCCTCTTTAACTCAACAACAGGAGTGTTACCTATCAATTTTTGCAGATATTGAACCCTCAACTTTTTCACCAATAATCTAATGACTCTCTTTATACCGGATAGTTAATTTAAATCTGTTGCTTTTCCTTCAAACTTGACTCTCCCACTTACGAGCAGATAGGCGTCATCGCTTATTTCCAAAGCCCTCTCTACATTTTGTTCAACTAAGATTATCGTTAAACCGCGTTCATCGCGTAACTCCTTGTCTGCTCAGGTACTTGTGAACAAATCTTCAGAGGCGTCTCCAGAAGATATTAGTCACTTTTAAAAGGAAAATATATTTCTTATTTTAGAAAACTTAATAAAGGTTGAGTAGAAAAAATAGGTGAAAGAAATGTTTGCGTTAACTAAGGATACTGCTAAAAATTTGGTTACGGGCGCAGCAATACTTGGAACAGGAGGCGGGGGAAGCCCTGAAGAAGGGCTAAAGCTGCTTTTTAACGCTATTGACCGCAAATTAAAGCTCAATTTTATTAGCCTAGAAGAGTTAAGTGAGGACTCACTTATTGTTTGCCCCTTTTATCTAGGTACTGTGGCCCCAATAGCTAAAACCAAAAAGCCAGTAGTTTTTCATGATCCCATGGGGATCGCGATGGAAAGGATGGAAAAACTTTTAGGAAAGAAGGTTGCCGCCACAATAGCCGCAGAAATAGGAGGATTCAACACGCCGATAGCTATCTATATTGCAGCTTCGCTTGGTTTACCTACCCTTGATGCAGATCTAGGTGGAAGAGCTTCTCCAGAAATGCACCAAAGCGTAGTTAACATTTTTAACATTCCTAGATATCCATCTATAGTTACAAGCGAAACTGGCAATTTAATAATTGTTGAGAGATACGCTGATATAGATGATTTCGAATCTATTGCAAGATATCTTTCAACATTAGCTGGAAAATTTGTATCGGTAGTCAATACCCCAATGGATGCTTCAACCGTCAAAAAAGTTGCAGTTAAATGTACCATAAGTAAATGCATTGAAGTCGGAAAAGTAGTGAAAGAAGCTAACGAAAAATGCAAAGATCCTGTAAAAGAAGTCATAGTTGCATTAAATGGGTATTTTCTATTTAAAGGAATAGTGAAAGAGTATACTTGGAATAATGAGGGGGGATTCTTGATAGGTAAGGTGATTGTTGAGGGAGTTGACGAATGGAAAGGACATAAATTTGAAAGCCGTATAAAAAATGAGCACATAATTGCGTTTAGAGATAATAAGCCAATAGTCATGCCCCCAGACCTCATATCTTTTCTAAATGAAAAAGGATATGCTATAATGAATTCCGAACTTAAACAAGGTATGATTGTTAATATTATTGGAGCGAGAGCACCTGAAGTATGGAGAACCCCAAAAGGATTAGAACTTTTCGGTCCAAGGCATTTCGGCTTCAATTATGAGTATGTACCCATCGAAAAGCTTGTTTAAGCCAACCAATAAAAGGTATTTCGTTCCGAGCTGTTTAGCCTCACCCCGAAGCCTCCTCTACCGAAGGAATCTTGCCAAAATAAATCTTAACAAAATTTTACGCCAAAACCCAATAAAGCAAAAAATATATAAAGTATTAATACAATTAAAAAATGATGTTTATGTACAAAATATGTGTAATTGCACCAATAACCAAACCCCTTATGCCTAAATCTAAACACATTTATCAAGAGTATGCTCCAGAATACATTGAAACTACTCACGTATATGTTAGTTATGGTGTTGACACTGTTGAAACGTTTTACGATGATGAAATAGCTGCTCCATATGTGGTTGATAAAGCAGTTCAAGCTGAAAAGGATGGCTACAATGGGGTAATAGTGGATTGCTTTAACGACCCAGGGCTCGAGGGGGCCCGAGAAGCATGTAATATACCTGTTGTAGGTGCTGGAGAGTCGTCAATACTTCTCGCCTTAAGCCTTGGCGACACATTCACTATACTTAGTACAAGTGCTGAGAATTACGTCCGTAGAAAACCATCGCGTAGAATATTAAAGTTAGGTGTTGAAAAAAGGTTTGCCTCTATCAGAGGGATAGGGATTCCTGTATACCAAATACCTCATACAGATACTCTTGTCGATATCTTAACTAAAGAAGGAATTAAAGCCGTTAGAGAAGATAATGCGGACGTACTTATACTTGGATGCACAGGCTTGGGCGGATTAGCAAAGTCGATCGAAAGAAAGGTTAGAGTGCCCGTTGTTGATCCCGTGGAAGCGTCCATGGGTCTATTATATACGC
>QMUE01000204.1 GCA_003663535.1 Thermococci archaeon | reverse complement strand
TTCTAAACCTACTTCGGCCTCTATCATGAGGCTTTTGTATGTTTTAAGGCCATCTAATAGTTTATCAATGCCAAATAAAGCCTTAGATAGCATCAATAATGCTTCTCCAAGTTCATTTACAAATCTTGCTCTTCTATACTCTTCTACAAGCTGATAGAACATCTTACTTGCATTTAATCCTACTAATTTTACTCGTTTAGCGTTATCAGCTAGTAAGTATGAGTATTCTGCATTTAGGAGTATTTTAGCCGTAGTATAAAGATCTCCCTTACTGTACCATTCTTTACTGGCCCGCTCATAGTTTCTTCCAGCATCCTCCATTAGCTCCATAAAATGGGAGTCATATCCGAAGACGTCCTTTACAATAAATCCGAGTTTAAAAAAGGTGTCTCCCGCTTTTTGGTATTCTTTTTTACTTACAAAGATTTCAGCCCCCTTTCCAAAAAGGTCAAGTAGGATACTAACTGTCTCTTCAATTCCTTTCCTGTAGTGGATTATTTTGTAGTACCTTCGAGCAGTTTCATAAGACATTATGGCCGTTTGAATGTTTTTTTCTTTTAATTTGGTGTCTCCTAAGTTTTTGTACATAGCCCCAAATTCTTTAGCATATTTCTCAAATTTCTCTTTCTCTCCAAGGATCTCAAATATTCTTAAGACATTAGAGCAAAACTCATCTAAAAGCTCTAAATTAGGATTCCCTACCTCTACTTCTCGTTCTAAAATATCTAAATAGTGATATGCACTCTTAAGAAGAAAAGGTCTTGCATCCTTTAGGCCTTGGGGATTAACATTGAGAATTAGGTCTCCAATATATCGGTACATCCTCGCAGCATCTAAAAACCGTTTTTGGAATTCATATTCCCTGGCTGATTTTATTAGAAGATTTATCCCCTTTTTGAACTCTCCTTTAGTTATCATAGTTTTTCCTGCTAATTCCAGCTCTCCAGGACTAGATCTTATTATACCTGTGATCAAAGGGACACCCCCGAAATAGTTTCTGATTTAGCATAATCTTTTCTACCTTAAGATATTTAACAATTTCTCCCATGTACAAATGAATACTTTAATGATTGAAGAATTTCCAACAGTTCATACTTTAATAATTCTGTAACCTGCGGCCTTTTTGAGTCTATTCATCACAGCAAGGCCTAAGCCTCTCTCTTCTATCCCTTCGGCCAATATTACATTTACTCCACTCTTATCAAGTTCTCTTAAAGCTTTGAATAAATTACGAGCTATTTCCTCTTCATTTTCACCAATATTGAAGTAAGCATCTGCTTCATAGAAATCTCCTGTTGCCATGACTCCCACACGTATTTTCTGTTTTTTGTACTCCTTAATGAGTTCTTTGATTTTTTTAGTGACTTGTTCACGCTCACCTTCGATTACTATTACTTGGGCCTCTGGGGCGTAGTGCTTGTATTTCATTCCGGGAGCCTTTGCCAATTTTATGGCCTTTCCCTTAACTGCTGGGTGCACATTAACTTTGCCAATAACCTTTTTTATCTCCTCAAGGGGTAATCCACCGGGTCTCAGGAGCATTGGAGGATGTGTAGTTAAATCTACAACAGTGGATTCTACTCCAATTTTGGTTTCTCCTCCATCTATTATGCACTCTATTTTTCCATAGAAGTCGTCAACAACATGTTCTGCTAAGGTAGGACTTGGTTTTCCACTAATATTTGCAGAAGGAGCAGCAATCGGTCGATCACTTGACTGTATTAAGGCAAGAGCAATTTCATGATCTGGCATTCTTATCGCTACAGTTTCCAATCCCCCTGTAGTAACGTATGGTACTTCATCCTTTTTAGGTAACACTAGTGTTAGAGGGCCTGGCCAAAATCTCTGGGCCAATATTCTAGCTGTTTCAGGTATCTCTCGTGCGAGTTCATAAATTTGTTCGAAATTGGCTATGTGTACTATAAGCGGGTTATCGGGCGGTCTCCCCTTAGCTTGAAATATCTTTCTTACGGCATCGTCATTGAGAGCATCGGCTCCAAGCCCATACACAGTCTCTGTAGGGAATGCTACCAGCTTAGATTCTTTAATAAATCTCGCAGCTACTTTGATTTTCTTCCAATCTACCTTTTCTCGCATGTTTATTACAATTGTCATTTCTCTCACCTAATACTTCTCTATAACTCTCTTCAATGAGATGTCTGATTCTTTCCCAACTATATTGGCTGCTGACGGTTTTCCCTATTTTTCCCATTTTTAAAGCTTTTTTATTGGACAATAAAATCTCAACTTTTTCTACAAGTTCTTCAAAAGTTTTGAAGGTGTATCCATTTTTGCCTTCTCGGATGAGTTCTTTTATACCCCCAACAGCTCTCCCAATAACAGGCACCCCAAGAGAATTGGCTTCTATAATCACCAGTCCAAAACCCTCTCTTAAGGAGGGGACGACTAGAAGTTTGGTTTTTGATAGGATACCTCCAACATCTTCTTTATACCCTAAGAATTTGACATTTTTTGGGGCTTGTTTTTCAAGATCCGTTCTTAATGGGCCGTCTCCCACAACAAGAAACTTCTCATGAGGAAACCGTTTAGCAAGTTTTATGAATGTGTGGGGATCTTTATATGGTGTCAAGGCACCGATAAAGGTTATATACTCCCTTTTGGCATCTTCTTTTTTTATGGTTTTTATAGAATTGGGGATTACTCTTATCTTTGTTGCTCCCATTGATATTGCTTTTTTCTGAAGATGGTGGCTTACTGCTATTACTAAATCACTTTTTGATAAGCTTTTTTTAACAAAGTACCTTCCAAGAGGTAGGTTCGACATAAAATCAAGGTCACTTCCATGGGCTGTAACAACCACAGGCGCATTTAACTTTTCTTTTGCAAGAATTCCGGCATAACTTGTGGTTCCAACATAGTGGGCATGAATAACATCGAATTTAGTTCTCTTTTGCAGTTTGATTGTTTTGAGTGCCGCCAGAAAAGTAAACAAAATGCCTCTCAAACCAAAGATCTGAGGAACTTTTACTTGATGAACAAATTCTCTTTCAAATTTTCGAGGTTTGATTGGTCCATAAGTCAATATGTGAACTTCATGCTTCTTTCTTAATTCTTTAACTAAGTTATTAGTATGGTTAGCAACACCACCCTTGTGTGGAGGATAATGTCCAATTATCAAAATTTTCATGAATAAAAATATAGAAGAGAAGTAAAAAGCCTTTCTATGGTCTGCCTCTACCCTTTTCCATGCGGTGGATTTACCGGCAAGTGCTTCTCTCTTATCTTGCCCCTTCCCTTGATAAAGGCTTTTCTTAACTCTTCTTTAGCCTCTTCAATGTAATTTCTAGCGTTATTGTAGTCTTCCGCTTGGATTGCGGCTTTTGCACTTTCTACTCTATTTTTTATTTCAGTTACATCTATTCCAGCTTTTTCAAGGAGTTTGATTTTAACCTCGAGTTTGTGGATTTCTCTTTCAAGTTGGATGTTTACTCTAGCATGCAAAACGTTCTTCCATTCTTTACCGGTCAGTTTGATTATTGCTTCTGCGTGTGCTTTGGCAGCTATTGCTTGTCCGTAAGCTTTTCCGTAGTTGCCTTCATTGTAACTTTCGTTGGCTATTTGTATTTCCTTTTCTGCGAGTTCTAAAAG
>QMUE01000203.1 GCA_003663535.1 Thermococci archaeon | reverse complement strand
TTCTCTTGATCCAGCCAGCGCAGTGTAAAAAGTGTGGTTTTATATTTAAGCCAGAGATAAGGATTCCGGGTAGATGCCCAAAATGTAAGTCGGAATGGATAGAAGAACCAAGGTTTAAGATTGAGTTTAAGTGAGAAGATTTATATCTACTATGTCAAACTCTCCTTAGCTAACAATTATCAAATAGGAGGTTTCACAATGAGGAAAATTGATGTTTTTATGAAAGAAAGGGGGTTAAACATTGGAGATTATGTTGAAGTCATTGAAAAAGAGAATGGGATTGCAGTTACTCACAGAGGAATTGTGATGCCACCATATGAGCTTTCAAAAGGAGAAACCCTCACAATAAAGCTGGATAACGGTTATAACATTGGTGTCCTTATCGACCAGATAACAGAAATTAGAGTTCTTGAAAGGGCCAGGCCGAAGGAAGAAATTTCATTCAAAGAGGTTCTCCCTAAAAAGCCTGAGCTTCCAAATGTGATCATAATGGGAACAGGTGGAACAATAGCAAGCAAAATAGATTACAAAACCGGAGCAGTACATGCTGCTTTCACAGCTGAGGAGCTTGCAAAAGCTGTGCCGGAGATTTTTGAGATAGCAAACATAACCCCAAGGCTTCTCTTCAACATAATGAGCGAGGACATGAAGCCCGAATACTGGAAAAGAATGGCCCATGAAGTTACAAGGGCCTTGAACAGTGGAGAAGATGGAGTTATAATAGGACATGGAACCGATACTATGGGTTACTCGGCAGCAGCCTTAAGCTTCATGCTTCGCGACTTGGGGAAGCCAGTGATTTTCGTTGGTTCTCAGAGAAGTAGCGATAGACCGTCAAGCGATGCTGCCATGAATTTAATATGCTCCACTAGAATGGCGGTTGAGAACTTTGGAGAGGTTGCTGTTGTCATGCATGGAGAGACTGGAGATACCTATTGTTTAGCCCATAGGGGAACAAAAGTTAGGAAAATGCATACCTCTCGGAGAGATGCCTTTAGGAGTATAAACGATGTTCCAATAGCCAAAATATGGCATGATGGGAGAGTTGAGTACTTGAGGGAGGACTATAGAAAGAGAAGCGATAGTGAAGTTTGGGTGGATGACAAGCTTGAAGAAAAAGTTGCACTCATAAAGGCCTACCCTGGTATAAATGGAGAAATCATAGACTTCTTTGTTGATAAAGGTTACAAAGGAATTGTTATAGAAGGTACTGGCTTGGGCCACACGCCAAATGAAATAATTCCAACAATAGAAAGAGCAGTTGAAGAAGGAGCTATCATTTGTATGACAAGCCAGTGTCTCTATGGGAGGGTTAATCTCAATGTTTACTCCACTGGAAGAAAACTCCTTAAAGCAGGGGTTATCCCATGTGAAGATATGCTTCCGGAGACAGCTTATGTGAAACTTATGTGGGTGCTGGGACATGCACAGAGCCTTGAAGAGGTTAAGAAAATGATGCTTACAAATTATGCTGGAGAGATAACTCCTTACACAAGGTTTGACACTTATCTGAGGTGATGAAGATGGAGTTTGATTACAAAAGCTTGGGACTTAAGGTTGGTCTTGAGATTCACAGACAGCTCGACACGAAAAAGCTCTTTTCTGCAGTACCTAGTCAACTTCACGATAACGTTGACTTCACATTTGAGAGACGATTGAGGCCCACTATGAGCGAACTTGGGGAGATTGATCAAGCTGCTCTGGAAGAGTTCAAAAGAGGCAGGGTCTTTGTTTATGAAGGCAATTATAAATACACCGATTTGGTGTATATAGATGAAGAACCACCCCACATGCCAGATGAAGATGCTCTAAAAGTGGCCCTTCAAATAACCTATCTTTTAAATGCTATTCCTGTTGATGAGGTTCATTTTATGAGGAAAATCGTTATAGATGGTTCCAACGTCTCCGGCTTCCAGAGAACTGCTATTGTGGGGATGAACGGTAAGGTGGATACTCCTTGGGGGAGTGTGGGAATCCCTACAATCTGTCTTGAGGAGGATGCATGTAGAATTGTAGAACAGGGCGAGAAGAAGGCAATTTACAGGCTCGATCGTTTGGGAATACCTCTGATTGAAATTGCAACAACTCCGGATATCCATCACCCTGAGCAAGCAAAAATTGTGGCCAAGTTTATTGGAGATGCACTGAGAGCAACCCGCAAAGTGAAACGTGGTCTTGGAACTATAAGGCAGGATTTAAATGTCTCAATTAAAGGTGGGGCAAGGATTGAGATAAAGGGTGTGCAAGAGCTTGACATGATTCCAGTTATCATAGAACGCGAAGTCCAGAGGCAGCTGAATCTCTTGAAAATTAAAGAAGAAC
Source organism: Thermococci archaeon (assembly GCA_003663535.1). Taxonomy (GTDB): domain Archaea; phylum Methanobacteriota_B; class Thermococci; order Thermococcales; family Thermococcaceae; genus Thermococcus_A. The sequence goes on along the minus strand of QMUE01000203.1, from coordinate 1,313 downwards.
TCCAAAAGAGAGGAGTGAAAGAAGAGGATCTAAAGGAAGAGTTCTATGATGTGACTGATATCTTCAGTGGCACTGGTTCTAAGATAATTGCTAGGGCTTTAAAGGAAGGCGGGAAGGTCTTGGCCATTAAGCTTCCCAAGTTTAGAGGCCTTATAGGCTTCGAGATTCAGCCTGGAAGAAGACTTGGAACTGAAATGGCAGACAGGGCAAAGAAATACGTAAAGGGCATATTCCACATAGACGAGCTCCCCAATTATGGAATAAGTCAAGAAGAAGTTGATAGGGTTGTTGAGAGGCTCAATCTTGGAGAATTTGATGCATTTGTTTTGGTTGCTGCGGAGGAAGAGATCGCTAAGAAGGCCCTTAGGGAAGTTCTTCAAAGGGCCAGAGAGGCCATTAGTGGAGTGCCTGAGGAAACTAGAAGAGCTCTTCCGGATGGGAACACTCAATACATGCGTCCACTTCCTGGAAAAGCTAGAATGTACCCAGAGACGGATATCCCTCCAATATTCATGAGTGAAGAGTTAAAGAAAGAAATTCTCGAAAATCTTCCGGAGTATCCACAAGCGAAAGTAGGCCGGTATGTTAAAGCGTATAAGATCGATAAAAGTCTAGCACAAACGCTGGTTGATGATGAGAGGGATGAACTCTTTGAAGAGCTGATAGCAATGGGTATTAAACCTTCTCTGGCAGCTTCAATTCTTGTGGTTGTCCTCAAAGGCCTCAAAAAAGAGGTCCCCACTGATAACATCACAGAGACTCACATAAGGGATGCCTTCAAACTGCTTCTTGAGAATAAGATTGCAAAGGAAGCACTTGAAGAAATATTCAAGGAACTTGCATTATATCCAGAAAAAACAGCTCTGCAGGTTGCAGAAGAAAAAGGCCTTACTCTTTTAAGCGAAGAGGAAGTTGAAAAAATAATCGAAGAGATCGTCAGGGAGAACATAGATGTGGTAAAAGCGAAAGGGATGGGAGCAATGGGAATGCTCATGGGAAGAGCAATGGCAAAACTTCGTGGTAAGGCCGATGGAAAACTTGTGAACCAGCTTGTAAGGAAGAAAATTCGAGAGCTTAACTCCTAATTTTCCTTTCTCAATAACTTTTTAAAATTTGGAATTGTATTCTAATCGGGAATTAACATGAGATTTATTCCAGGCCCTATAATAATACCCCGGAAATCCAGAAAGGAAAAACCTGAAAGGAAAAAGAAGACCAAACCAGCTAAAAAAGAAAAGAAGTTAGTTTATGTATTAATCAAGGTAAAACCGGATCAGCTAATAAGCGAAAAGGCTAGAGAAGTTGAGGAAGTC
>QMUE01000202.1 GCA_003663535.1 Thermococci archaeon | reverse complement strand
ATGATACGCCCTGCCAAGGCAGAGCACATCATACGTAATTTATAAAAATTTCGAAAAAATCTAATAATATTCATAAGCACGCGGGAGAAGAGTTGCATCTGTGCTTCCTCTTCCTATCATGTGCCACATAGTTTGCATTGGTCGCCTTGAAAACCCTTATGAGATATCCTGAATCCGTTCTTAATACCCCAACCCTATGGCCAAGAATTTTTTCCAGCATCTTTTTATTCACAAGTTGGTTTGGGATCTCTACATTGATGGATGAAGAAATGGACAATATCAGTTTTCCATTGTTGACGCGTAGATCATTTAATATCCCTACGATCTCTTCCCATACTTTAAGTTTTAACATACTTCGACCTCGAAGCCAATTTTTATAAGCCAGGACATGCTTATAAACTTTTATGTCGATGTTCCCAAAAGGTCGAAGAAATTGAAGAGAGATGGAAGAAACCTAAAACGCCTAAGTGAGCTTTCAATATTGAAGGCTCTGTCCTCTCAACCGGATGGGCTCAGTTGGGCCGCTCTTGCAAAACGTTGTGGACTAAGTGAGTCAACTCTTTCAATTAGCCTCCGTTCGCTTGTAAGGAGGGGGCTCGTGCAGAGGGCTGTGGACGGGCAAACTCATCCTCCACGTGTATATTATAAGCTTACAGAGGGCGGTTTTGATGAACTTGACGCTATAAGAGAATCTGAAGAAGCATTACTGGAAGAGGAGCCGGAATTTAAAGCTTCAGATAGCCTTGAAGAGTATTTCAACAAATACTTTAGGTTTAAAGGCTTGGCCATGGATGTTGGGAGAAGCGGTGTCTCGCCTAAAAGGCTTTTCCTAACTTTTGGTTTGTTGCCAATTGTAGAAGTTGTGAGGTCCTTCATCCCTACCAAAGAGGGAGAGCTGTACGTGAAGTTCCTCGCTAAAGTCTACGTGAACTCCGTGGATCCCAAGGCTTTAGCTGGTTTGCCCGTTGAGAAGGGGGCTGAGGTCATAAAATTCTTCTGGCAGTTTTGTTCCCAAAATGCGCACTCCTCTCCAGAGGAAATATTGGGCTTCACGTTCAACTATCCGAAAGCATTTAAAAACGCCCTTATCCCAAAGTTTGAACAGATTCTTGTCAAAGCCTTCCCGTATGCGGAGGGTAAGAAGACGTTGAGAAAAGCTGTTTTTGCAAGGCTAAAAGTCATTAGCCATCCCCCTCGTGAACGTCGAAAATTGATCAGTAAAATATGGGAGAATAGCGAATCTCCAATTTAGCCTATACACCACTGCTGTTCTAAGCGATGGATCATACGTCGAGAAGAACTGGATATCATAAGGTGAGTCTGGAGAAACCGCATCGGAATACATTTGCACAATAAGGAATCCCCTAAGCTGCCCTTGTTCGGAAAAATACCTGTTTGAAGTAGATTTACCAGTAAATTGGTGCTGAAAAAAATCCCTTCCTAACGCTTCCTAAAATTTGGAGCAAAACATAAATGTATACAAGTTGACTAAGACTTGTGTATCTCAAATGTTCTTTGAGAAAACCTCGGTTGTACCACCCACAAACCCGCGTATTAGAGTTTTAGGTTATAAAGAGTACATGGAGGAAACAGAAGAAAGGTTAAGAGAGATTCTGGCGAAAAATGAGGTTCTTAAGTTGTCAACTTTTCGCCATGGAAGAGAGTTTCCGATCGAGACAGGGCGAGGAGAAGACCCTCTCATTGTTCCCATTTATGTGACCATCAATGCGTTAGCTATTTTTGCGAGATGTAGGAACTGGAATTACTATTGGTAGAGCTGTATTTGACTTAGTCAAGCATTTAAGAAAAAGGCGTGAACATAGAAAGATTCACCAATTTACCATAAACTGTTCATCAACTTATTTCCTTGCTCTGAATCTCCTTAAGAGTCAAGGCGTAGGAATCAGCAAGCCTCTCTATTTTCGTTCTTTTGGATGGAACTGCCTTACGATAGCTGACGACATTCATCGAAAGGATGTTATCCATGTAGTTGTATATACAAATGAGGGCAAACTTGCAGATTACGCAGTTTTATCACTTTAGCTAGCCACCTACTTTAAATAGAGCGACAGAAGCGATTTTAGTCTCCTTTCCGTCGAGATTCGTAGATTTGGTTCCCTTCCTCACTAAATTTGCAGAAATTATTAAGGTAAACTTGTAAACTAACATGTTCAAATTTTGTTTTAAGCAAGCTTATTTATTGTGTGATAAATAGTGTAATAAAAGCCAACATCTAAAAGTTCGCTTGGATACTTAATTAATGCATAAGCAGCGAGGAGAGTAACGTTTTCGAGCAAAAGATGGGAAAATAATTAAAGGTTCTTATACTGGTTTATTAACGTGGTGTCCTAATATGTGGTGTAAAATAGTAATAGGCGATGCTCGAGACGTCTTAAAGGAGTTTCCTTCTGATTACGTTGATTTAATAGTTACATCCCCCCCATATTTCGCTTTGAAGAAGTATCCTGAGCACCCCAAAGCGATAAACATGAAGGATCTTGATACGTATTTGTATGATTTGAAAAAAGTCTTTGAGGAATCTTACAAGTTTCTAAAGGAGGGGTCCTTCTTATGTATAGTCGTCGGTCAATACACAAGTAAAGATCGGTCATTTTTCATACCGGGACACGTGGCAAGACTTTTAGAAAATATTGGATTTAAGTATAAAAGAGAACATATATGGTCCAAACCAAAGGGAACCCAAGGAATATGGAATAGAGGGACTACCGCGTTCTTGAAAAAACCGTACCCTCGCAACACGATGATAAACATTCAGCATGAACACATTCTAATTTTTCAAAAAGGGAACAGGAAAAGAATAAAAGAAAACGAAAGACTCACTGAGGCAGAAGTAAAAGAATACGCTTGGAGTCTTTGGGAAATACCAGTTTCTGAGATAAAGACTCATCCAGCACCATTTCCAGAAGAGATACCTAAAAGACTCATCAAGTTGTATTCCTATAGAAATGAGATTGTGTTAGATCCTTTCTTAGGATCTGGAACAACTGCTAAGGCAGCATTAAATCTAAATCGCAATTGTATCGGCATAGAAGTAAATCCAAAGTATCTAACTTTAATAAAGAAAAGTATAGGTTTGAACCAACAACGTCTCATCAATAGAGTTCGTTTTGAAATAATACGATATGACAAAGGAGAGAAAGTTCAGCTACCTCTAGAGGAAGAAACACAACCCTTCTCACATTAGGGGGACTGCCTTTATGTTTAAAGTATGGTATCATGATAACCGAACATTTGCTGAATATCTGATTGAAACCACTAAATTAAATGAACATGACCCTGAGATTGAACGAATCTCTACCGGAAGGGACTTTGCAAATAATCCCGATATGATCCAGAAGATTCTATACTTAGATATGCCTGATGCTATAGTCACATATGGGTTCCCAGAAAAGCCCATATTGGGAATTGAATTTTGTGCTGAAGCACCTTCAGGGCACGACATTTTTCAACGTGTAGCAAGAGTAGCTGCCTCCGCTAGTTTTGGTACAGCCTTTGCATTTATTTTCCCGGAAAAGAAGTGGGTTGTTAGAACAATTGGAGGAAGATGGGATAACTACAATCCTCTTGTAATGCGAGCATTAATGCATATATCTAGATTTCATAAGGTCCCTTCGCTTTCATTTTTCTGGGAAGCAGAT
>QMUE01000201.1 GCA_003663535.1 Thermococci archaeon | reverse complement strand
GTTGCTGGGTAAAAGTTTTCACCATTGTTTTCAAAACTCCACGCAAGTATTGCCAATGCAGCTTCAAATTTTGCTCTAAAATTAGTATCTAAGTCCTTTAGGAAGTCTCCACAATATCCATCTAAGTACTTGTCATATGCGTCCTTTACCTCATGCCATAGGCGTTCTCTTCGTGGAAAGTCCTCGACCAGGATATCCCTACCCTGCTTTATGACTCTTTCAGCAGGCCTTAGGAGATTTTTAACACATTCCAAATCCCCTTCATCAAAAATCCCCATCCTTTATACCCCCAAAAGAGGCTCTAACTCCTTTTTTAGTTTTTCAGAGACGTATTCTACAGCCTCCCCATACCCTGAAAACAGCAATTTTACCCAAGTTCTGCTCTTCTTTGGTTCAATTATAACTTCAATGTCCACGCGGCCCTTTCTGGTGAGGGTGAAGTACTTTGCGGATTTGACATCTGAGGAATAGTAACGAATGTTGTTCTTGGAAAAAACGTATTTCAAGAACTTTTTAACGGTCTCTGGAGATTCCTCACTTTGATACTCGAGGACCAGTTTATTGGGCTGAATTCTAGATTGCAGGCCTATCTCGTGCAGGGCAAAGGCTTCAACTTTCCTAGAGGATTCTGGATTGAGCTTTGAGAAGAGTTCTTCCGCAAACCCGTTAATTTCTTCGGTCTCAATGATGAAAGTCAAGCCTTTAGGTTTTGAAACCCTTGCACGTTCCTGCCATTTCTCAAGAAGGTAATCAATCCGTTTTCTTTCTGCATCGTCTTCATAATCAACAACGAAGAGGTACTTCATCCCTTTTTACACCTCAGTTAACTTCTTTTCAGCACTTTCTATCAAATTGACAATTCTCTCTGAGTATTCTATTATGAATTCCAAGTCTCTATCATTCGGAGAATATCCCTCATGCACAACCTTGTTCCGTATCCCGTAGAATATTCTCGGGAGCTCTGCTTCGAGTTTGGGGAGATAAATATCATAGTGGTTCAAGTACTTAACAAACCCATAATACTTATCGGCAAATGTATAATTGTTGCCATGTTTATTTACACCAAGCTCCTCTAAATTTACATTAAATCTCTCTAAAAACCTGTTCAATGCAACTTCCATGGCTCCAAGGTAGCACATTGCAACAGCCCAGTTTTCGGAGAATTGAGGATGTTTTATTATAAATTCATTTAATCCTAGAAGGAACCCCTTTGGCTTTATTTTTACAAGGAGGGTCTCAATTTTATCAACAAGATATTGGGTTTGTCGCTTTATGTGTTCTTGACCGTATATATTTTCCTTCTGTAAGGATGTCCTTAAATTTGAGATATCTGCTTGTAATGATACATATTGAGTTTTGAAGTTTAAGTCACTATTTTTTAGTGCATTTATCTTTGCAAGGGCCCCTTCAATTATATTCAAAGTATTTAGGAGATCCTCCTTTTTCAGTTTGTTTTCAATACTTGGTAATTCTCTGAGTTTTTTAGATTCTTTTTCTAATATTCCACAGAGTCGAGAAAGTTCAATATCATTCACCATAGTATCACCTTGACTATTGATGTTTGTCCTTTGACCCTTAAATACTTTTCGGCCAAATGGAGAAAACAAATATATGGGGAATTATGGAGGAAACTTATATGCTTGGGCTATAAGCAGTTCTCCACGATGAAGAGGGAATTGGATACACCACCCAATTTATGCATGTTTTTAGAGAAACTCACATCTCTACCATGAGTAGAGGGATCCGTATCAATAACCTCCAAATGGTTCTTCAAAGGCATCCACATTGTAATATCAACTCTTAAGCAGTTCTCTTTGATATTTTCAAAAATGCTTACATCGTAGAGTACGGCCTAATTGAATTATTGAGTGACTTTTTCTATTTCGTTATGAAATTGTGAGTAAGATTTATAACTTTACATAGGGGATTTTAAAAATGATGATCTAGTTTACCTGCTTTAGTTATAAGGAGCTAACTTGGGAACTAGGATATTTCAACTCAAAGTTTTAAGCCTTAAAATGGCTTTAACAGTAGTATTTGGAATGGTTTGGTGATGAGAAAGCACCTCCACTGAGCATTGCGATGAAGATACGCCCACGGTCTGATGTCAAAAATAAAAGCTTACTTCATCTCTTCCACGTAAAGGAACAAGCACTTCAGGTATTCAGTATCTTTCGAGGCCATTAATATTGGATGATCTGGTGTTTGGGTTCTGTAGGGTTCAATGAGTTTTAGGAACTTCCCTGCCTTTGCGGCAGCAGCTATTATCATGTCCTTGAACATCTGCATATCGACATGTTGAGAACATGAAGCGGTTACTAAGATGCCACCGTCCTTAACCAGTTTTAGCCCCTGATAATTTACATTGAAGTATGCCCTAAGGCCTCTTTTTAAGTCCTTTTCATGTTGTACAAATGCGGGAGGATCCAGTATAACTATATCAAACTTTTTTTCTTTCTTTTGCATTTTCTCCATAATGCCAAATGCGGAGCCCACTAAAAAGTCCATCTTACCCTCCACACCATTTAGCTTTGCATTTTCTTTTGCTTGTTCTATTGCAGCAGGGGATTTGTCTACTGCAATAATCTTCTCGGCACCTGCAACAGCAGCATGAATGGCAAAACCCCCGGTATAGGTAAATACATCGAGGACTTTTTCTCCACCCTTTATGTATTTTTCCAAAGCGATTCTATTTTCTCTTTGGTCTAAGAAAAACCCTGTTTTTTGGCCTCGCATATCAACAATAAACTTGGCTTGACCTTCTTCAATAATGGTACGATATTTTTCTTTCCCTACGAGGACTCTTTCAATCTCAGGAAGGCCCTCTCTTCTTCGCGATCTTCCAGTGTTTTTTTCAAAAACAGTCTCAATTTCAGGTTCTATTTTGAGGATAGCTTCAGCAACGTCCATTTTGAACTTTTCCATCCCAGCGCTTGAAATTTGAATGGATGCGATCTCATTAAATCTATCCACAATTAGCCCTGGAAGGTAGTCTGCTTCTCCATATATCATTCTATAGGCTTTATCATATCCTAAAATCTTTTTTCGGTATTCATTCGCTTTTTTTATACGTTTTTCAAATAGTTCTCTGTTGATCTCCACATCTTTTTTCTTTGTGATCAAGCGAATCATTATGTTTGAATTTGGGTTAGCAAAACCTTTGCCTAGAAATTTTCCGCTCCTTGAGTAAACTTCTACAACATCTCCTGGTTTAATCTCGCCTTCAGTTCTTATCACACCTTTTTTAAAGACTATCATTGCGCCTTTATCGATTGCTTTATAAGCTTGAGCATCGACATATACCTTACTCATTACCACTCACCTTCCAGAAGTAGAAACGATAGGTATTTAACTCTTGGGCTCCTAATATTATACTGGTGAGTTCTATGAACTTTGAAGTAATAAAGGAGTTTCTAGAGGCTATTGGAGGAGGTTATACAGAGGTTGAAGGAGAAATCCACCTTGAACCAAAGGTTTTTTATGAAGTTTGGAAATATGTGGGCCAACCAGAGATTAAAACATACATCCTAGAAGATGAGATAGTTGAACTCGGCTCATATGACCCACCTCAAATGAAATATACTGATGCACGACTAATTAAGATAAAGAAAGCATATTTTGAGACCCTTGAAGGAGTTAAAATTGTTACAGACTATGTTG